>JBNMNB010000046.1:0-36797 GCA_051270635.1 Verrucomicrobiales bacterium
CTTGATCCATTTCGTTTGCGCTGATGAAGCGTTCTTTATTCTTCCAGCATTGATCAACACCTTTGAGGCACCATTCGATGCTGCGGCGGAATGCACGAATCGGTTTGTCTTCGACGATAGCAAAGACCGGGTTGGTGTGCGATGAGCGCAAGATTCGGGCGGCAATCCAACTGCTGCGATTGACCTCGATATAGAACGAAAGCTCATGAACGGATCCATCCGCTAGAATCTCCGCTGTGGCGACTGGATAGCCGTTCTGCAGAATCTCGACAGACACAGTCCGCGTGTTGCCAATGCGTGCGTGCTCGACGTGCCAGTAGGGATGAGAAGTGTACTGGCGACTGCGAATGTCTTCGCGCGGCTGCAGCTCAAGCATAGCAGCGGCCTTGAGGCGAACCTTCACTTTGCGACCAGCCTCCAGCTTCAACTCGCTGCCATTCTCGCCCATCTTTACGTCGTCCACTTGAAAATCGAGCAGGTGACTGTTGCCGTCACCGACATAATTGCGACCTTCCCGCACGCCTTCACACCAGGCATTGTAGTTCAGCTCATCGTCCAGCTTCACATAGGAACGGCCGAGGCCGACGCGCTCGCCATAGATGCAGGGAAAATCTGTCTCGCCACTGATTCTAGTTCTGAACCCCGCATTCAATGTCTGGTACCACATATTCAATTCCCAGACATAAGGTGTGTCTACCATTGATATAAAATCGACGGCTGGCACCAGATTTCCATTCTGATCAGGTACCTTATGCGTCACATCGACGATGTATTCATTGGCACCGATTCCATCGTAGGGAGGCACGATGAAGTTTGGCAATTCCTCTGTGTCCACCTGCAATCCCCAGCCGGAATGGGCAGGACCGACAACTGCTCCCTGTTTCTTAGCCCAGCGTAAAGTGTTGAGGCAAAGCGTTGGCCAATGATGTTTGGAATCGCCACCGGGATACATTTGATCCTTCAAGCGCAGCAGACAGAGATGCCCACTCTGGTGAGAACCGAACCCTGACACTTCCACATCGTAACGTAGAATGTAGGGGTACTGAGAAACCTTATCGTCACTGCCCGTAAAGAATTGCTTCTGATAATCGAAACACGGCCCCCAGGTAAGATTAGCGCCGACTTTGAGATCTTCGCCCAGACAATGGCGCATCATATCAGGCGCATGAACCCCCTCGCTTGGAGCCGTGTAGTGAGCGCAACCGGCGGCGTGAATATGATGATCCCCCGACCACCAGCCGGTCGCCGCTGGATCAATCCAACGTTCGACTTTGAATGCGAGCTCCCGAGTCTCCGATGTAATATCGAGAATCCAATGCTGCGGTACTGACTCGGGGCCGCGATAGAATTTTGCGTCATACTTTCCAATCGGCAGCCGGATTTTTTCTCCATCGGCACGGTAAACTTGTGGATGAAAGGCAAAGTCTGGCGCCGCACGCTTGGATTGCGCCGGATAGACGCGTCCAAACTTGTCGCGAAACTCAAAGGCTGCCGTAGTTGGCTTGTCATTCTCATCGAACACTTTGAGCGCAATCTCATGGGCCAGATGACTATCGAAAAGGATATCGATCTCATTGCGGAACCCGAGGTCCTGTGTGCCCTGACCGACATCAAACAGAACCTTTCCTTCGCGCTTTCCAGCATCACGCGAATAGATCTGAATCACGCGGTATTCACACGCGAGACCACTCAAAACAGGCGCCAGTGGTTGCTTATCGAACGAGGCGATGTCCATCCAGCGATCACGAATCGCTTCTTTGGGTGAGTTGAAAGTGCTGGCGGCATTCGGGCTATTCACACGCAGCGCGGCAGTCACGCCCGCTTCATTGTGCACCTTCACTAGAAATGCTGTCCAACCTTGCTCGACCAGTACCGCCGCCGCAGGTCCGCGCGCCACTTTGACTCGAGATTCTGGATTGATGTTCACGACTGCCAGACAATGCGGATCCAGAATGCGCTGAATCGACGCCACGGCTGTAGCGTCGTCCAAGTTACTCGCGGCCGCAGAAAGCGTCGCCCTTTCGCTATCGCTGAAAGGCTGTCCTAGATAGTCCATCGCCTGCACCAGGCGCGTTGCCTGCGCAGCCAGAGGTTGCGCTTCGACCGACAGCACAGGCAATTCCTGAGCCCAGCCGAAAATCGCAAACGCGACGGTTAAAGAACCAAAGAAAATCCCAATGAAGGGCCGACGACCAAGTAGCAGGAGCAAATGCATAGGATAATAAGTGCGCGATTGGTGATAATAGTAGTTATCCAGCGCCACCAACGCGAGGGCAAAATCACGACAGCTCAGGTTTTCATTTCTCATTGTCCCGCACCTCCGACTCTCTTACCAGGCCAACCGACCAATCATGAATGACTTCTGAGAATCAATCGATCGCGCGCCTCACTCAGCTGTTGCAAGTAGAGCAATGACAAAAATTGAACGACTTGTCGGTTGAACATCTCGAGCAGTTTCCAGTTTCTATCGCCGGCACGACTTCCAAGTGTGCGCAATGTTGTCCCCGAGATGCCATTCCCAAACATGCCAGTCTCATAACCTCCATCTTTAAACTTCTAGCCGATGGTAACGTTCTTGAGATCCTCGAATTCGTCGCTGGCCAGCAAGGGGCCGATTTTGAAGAGGCCGATACCATGTCCGAGCACCACCGGACTCGCTTGGTCAGTCTGCATTGCGTTCGATGCGTCTTGGACATCGGTGTATAATGTCGGAGGAGTTCTGCCGCGTTGCAGAACTTCACCCCATCCATGCCAACTAAGAGTTTGGCGTCGTGCCCGGAGACGGACTCAAGAGTCGCTGACCATGCGTTCAAAATTTCAATCGCCTTGTCCGCGTGGGCTTGCTTCCCGGTGAGACACCACTGCACTGCGTGGGTGTAGGCGGCGGTCGAGTCGTTCGACATGTCCGAACTGCCGATGTTCGGTCTATTCCTTACTCCGCGCACCACTTTGGCCATTGGTTTGGGAGTGTAGGTCAACGAAGCCCCTTCGCTGGCTTGCAACTTCTCCCAGGCGGACTTCCACGGCTCTTCGCCAGTTGCGAGCTTTGCTTTGATGAAAGCGAGTTCGTCCCTCGTGTGCAGCAGGTCAGGGTGAACGAACGGCTTCGCCGACGGCGCAGACTCAGGATTCTCGTCTGCTAGTGCCGAGGCCTGGAAATCAAACACGACGAGAGATGTGATCAGGTAGTCCGTCGGGGTCTTGTGCTTTACGCCGACCGCACCTGGATATTCGACTTCGCAGTCGATACCAAGCTCTGCGCACCGCTCTTGAAGCATCATTCCGAAATTGGATGAGTGGACGGGGTCTTTCCGGCTCTGGCCAAAGAGCCGGAGGATTTGTGTAGAATAGATAAACCGAAGGGTCATCAACACTGACGTGCGAATAGGGGGAATACTCGACAATCCAAGGCAGGATACTATCGCGGGCGGCAAGAAACTCTGCGAAGTTTTCTTTACCAAAAGCATGCCCTCCGTATTCGCAGTTCGGGATCCATTCTTTTATCTGCTTTGGGTCGAGCGAAGTCTGTGGACGTGTGACCGCAGCACACCACACTCTAGTAGATTCACGGGCAATGATATCCTTGTTTATCGGGTCAGCCAGATCGTCATGATAGGTTAGCCAGAGGCTCGAACAGGCACCTGCGGAACCGCCCGCAGCACCGATGCGCTCCTTGTTGATGTTCCACTCACCGGCCTTGCTTCGCACAAACTGTACGGCTCGAGCCGCATCATGTAACGGTGCCTTAACGGGTGGTTTGATACCCGCCTTGTCGGCATGACGGATTAGTCGATAGTTGATTGCCGCTACCGAGATCTCAGCATCAAGCAGCTGTTGAACGTTGACGAAACGATGCACTATCTCTTTAGATCCACCTCTCCAACCGCCACCATGAATTACGATTACCAGCGGGGTCGGATGATTTGATTTCGCTCTCCAAAAATCCAGGACATTCCGTTCATGCTCGCCGTAGCGAATACCAGTCAAAGTGGGCTTGGGAACGGATACGCCATAGACAGCTGCTGCTTTCTTCGACTGGACACCCTTCGGTTGGCCGGGCTGATCGGCGAACATCAATGTGTCCAGATGAGATCCACTTCGTCTCCGGCGCCCTCGACGTTCCCTTTGTCCGCCCCGATCCGAGCGCAATTTCATAGCTGCCTGCTTGGTGAGTGGTGCGTCCAAGCCCTTACGATTCTGATAGTGATTGAACACCTTCTCATACATCGGCCGGAGCCGCCCACGGGATTTATCCGAAATAGATTTGTAATGATAGCGCCCTTCAAAGCTCTTATACGGTTCGTAAGGAACTTCGAATCCAAGATTGTATTTAGCCGTGTATTCGAAGCCTTTGAGGAGTCTGTTATCTAGCGCGCCGTAGAGATCGATGCCTTGAATCCAGGCGGTTTCACAGGTGTTTGACAAAAACTCCAGCCCCATCTGCGTGTGGCCCTGGTCGCGACCGGTCTCCTGACATTGGCCGGACTCTTTGAAGTACATGCCGATGGCCCCGTTGCCTTTGCCTTTTAGATAGTAGTCCTTGGCACGGTCGAACATCGCCTGATCGTCCAAATGAACGCCCATGGCGAGCATGGTCTGAAGCATGGACGCATCCCAGTTCCCATTGGCTGAGGGATGGAAGTCTTTGATGCTCGGGTAGAAGATGTCGCGCAACATCGTCTGAAAGCGCTGCTGACTTTCGTGAGGCCATTCATTCCATGTGTGCTTGAGAAGTTCTCCCGCGATGCAGAACTTGTAGCCACTCATGCCAACGAGCAGTCTCGCGTCATGGTTGCTGATCGACTTGAGTGTTCCTGACCAAGCATCCACGATTTTCATGGCTTTCTTGGCGTGCCGTTCGTCTCCGGTCAAAGACCAACAGAGTACTTGAATGTACGCGGCGGAGGCATCACTACTGAACTCAGAAGAGCCAATGTCAGGGTTATTGTAGGCCCCGCGTTCTACATGAGCACGCGGTTCGGGTGTAATGGTCAGGTCAGCATCGCGGGAGGCTTTTACTTTCTTCCATGCAGTGGCCCAAGGTTCCTCGTCCGCTGCGATCTTGCCCTTCACAAAGTCAATGCTCGCCTGGCTGTGCGTGATCCCGGGATGGGTGAATTCTGCGAGAGCTGTCGAGTTACTGGACAGAGCAACGACCAGGAGTAGCGTTAGAATGGTTAGAGATTTCATGGGGTGATTCATTCGGAAAGTGGCTTAGCATTCTCATTGGTGGCTTGCGTAGATCCAATCGGAATCATCGCGGTAGCGATGGCGAGGACGATCAAAGTCAAAGTATACAGTTGGAGCATTGGTCTCGTTTCGATTTACATCCCACCCTCGGGCTGGAATTTGAGGGGAGATCCAGACGGGGTTTCCAGTTCAACTCTTAACCCGAGGTCACCCGGGCGGGCTTTCCGATCGACCAGAAAGGTTAAAGCTCGGCGTCCCCGGACAAGATCGAGTTCGTCTGTGAGGTTGGCGATTTCCTGACCATCGACCCAGAGTTGCAGGCCTTCGATCGCGTTGATTTTCAGTTTGGCTTTGCCGGAGACCTGGACGTTCACGTAGCCTTTTGCAAACATCGAACCGCCGTCGCTCAGATCTTCTGGCGGTAAGGTGCCATCGACCTTGCTATAGGCTGGAAGCCACGAGGCAGTCTCGCTCGGGGGCGTACCGGCGACTGCGATCACTCGCCACTTGCGGATGACAGGGCTCTCGTCGTTGGCAAAGTCACCTGGCTGACCTAACACCGACAGAAATTTCGCCAAATCGAGAAACTCCTGGCGATCGCTCAACTGGTCAGCCAAACCGGCTGGCATCAATGAAGGCATCGCCTGCTCGCGTTGGATCGATTCGGCAGGGATGCGGATTTCATTTCCGGCTTGCGCCGAATCGCGCACGACCACCTCTTTCTCGCTCCTGAAGGTGACGACGCCCATTTGCAAGGTGCCGTCATTGAGAATGAATAGACGATTCTCGTAGTGCTCGGCGATGGCCGCGTTTGGCCTCAGGATCGACTCGACCATGTAACTCGGAGAGGCGGCGGCCCCAACGGCGACGAGGTTCGGGCCGATTGCTGGCCCAGCTGAGCCGATCGCGTGGCAGCTGACACAGGCGAGGGATTTTCTCCGGTAGACGACTTCGCCGCGGTGTGGGTCACCAAGCATTACGACATCAGCCGTCAGTTCCTGCTGGTTCTCAGCCAATAGCGTCGCGCTCAGGAACTCGTTTGAACCGGATGGCTTATTGAAGAACGGCAACAGCGCCTCGGGCAGTTGCCCGGTGGTACGATGGAATTCGTTCACCTTTGCCACCACAGCCGGGTGCAGTTTGGCGGTCTCCAACTTGGCTGCTAGCATCCTGGGTCCATTGCGTTTCTTCAGGATCGATTGCAGCGCACGAACCGGATCGGCTTCCCCTGGATCTTCAGAAAGTAGCTTCGTCATTGCTTCGATCCCCAGCGGCAGGTCTGCGCGCATGAGACCTTGGAGCGCCGCGTAACGGGTGATCGCATCACGATCTGCTCCAGCTAAGGCTGAAAGCTTCTCCACATGTTCGGTGCCGCCGAGACCCGCGAGTCCCATGGCGGCAGCATCCCTGACTCGAACACTCTGCGTCTTGTCTTCCAGCAGGCCAATCAACCGTGGGGCGGCTTGATCAACCTTCCACGCGCCAAGTGCCTCTGCCGCGAGCTGCACGATCATTTCATCATCGCGGTCGAGCAGCCGGACCAAGCGAGGGAGCTGGCGTCTCACGGCTCTCGATCTCACGGAACCGGCCTTGCTCGTCAGCACTTCCAGTAGGGCTCTCGTCGCTTCGACCGACTTGATCCCAGCCCTTCCGCTCAAGGCATTGACGAGCATCGCTGTTTCCTCGGAGGTTCCGCGAGCGAGCAGGTGATCCTTCACCGCCGCAATTTCTCTTCCGTCGGGTGAGGGATTCTTCAGAAAATCTGCCAAGCGTTCCTTAAAACCGATCCCTGCACCCTGCTCGACGTAAGCTCTGTGGGACGCTTTCGCGAACTTCATCTCGCCCTTCTCCATTGCTGGTCCGTAGTAACTCGCCAGCGCTTTCGTTGTCTGTGACAGAGCCTTGTCGATCTCCCTGTCTGCGGGGTAATCGATGACGTGCAGGGCCGCGGCATAGGCTTCTGCCTTAGGGATGAAGCCAGCAGATAGCACCGCCTCCATCCGGGTGCGGGGGAAGTCATCGCCAGCCAGCTTGGCGACCATCGCAATCGGGTCGGTCAATTTCTGGTGCCAGTATCGCAAAATCCTTGCGCCAGCAGATCGTGCGTTGCCGTCTTTCGCGTCTATCACGTGCGATAAGATCCTTTCGCTGACGCGCTCGACATTCTGGCACGCCCACATCGCTTCGACGAGATGGTGATCATAGTCTGGCAGATCCGGACTGAGCTTCTCGACCCAACTTTCGAGAGCGTCTAATACCATTTCAGAATCGCGTTCACTCAACTCCTTGCGCGCCTGGTGGCGCGTCCACGTCTCCGGGCTCTTGAGCTGCTCGACTAGGGCGTGGATGGAATTCCCATCGAGCTGCGGTTTCTCGACGAGTGGGCTCCCTATGCGAGTGATCCGCCAGATGCGGCCATGATCATGGTCGCGGCGTGGATCACGGAAGTCATGCTGCGCGTGGTTGATGATCGAGTTGTACCAATCGGCGACGTAGATCGCGCCGTCAGGGCCAGTCTTCACATCGACTGGGCGGAAGTTCGGGTGCTTCGAGCTAAGCAGCGGCGGGAGGACGTTGGCACTGAAGCCCGCTCCGTTTTCGATGAACTCGTAGCGCACCACGCTTCGGCTCTTAAATCTCCCGGTGAGCAATTGTCCACGGAGGTCTTCTCCGATATGGGTGCCTGTTGCGAGGTCGCCGCCGCATTGCTTTTCGGTACTGATCAACACCGAAGCGGACACCACCTCGCCGCTGTTTCCAGAGGCGGGCGAGAGATACATGATGCGTGGATTATTGACCATGAACGACTGCCCCCAGCGATCGAAGACGTGTCCCCACGGATTGCCACCAGTCCCCCTGCAAAACATTCGCAACTCCTGGGTGCGCGGATTGTATTGGTAGACACCGCCGTTGAAATTGCGCAGAACCCCATATTGGGTCTCGATTTGGCTATGCAGGAAAATCCCTTCCTGAAAGTAGATCCACCCCCCGGGACCGCGTCGCCAGGCACTGATCGAATGGTGGCTGTCCTCAATACCGAATCCGGTCAGCGCTAGTTCTTTGAGATCAGCGACGTCGTCGCCGTCGGTATCTTTCAGGAAGAATACATCCGGTGATTGGCCAACATAGCAACCGCCATTGGCGAGTTCGATCCCGGTCGGCAGGTAGAGCCCCTCGGCGAAGACGGTCGACTTGTCGGCGGCACCATCGTGGTCGGTGTCTTCGAGGATGATGATTTTATCGTTGGCGACCTCCCCAGGCTTGATCTGGGGATAGGACCAGGAACACGCGACCCAGAGCCGACCTCTCGAGTCCCAGTTCATGTGGACTGGGTTGGCCAGCATTGGATCGGTGGCAAAAAGATTCGCCTGATAGCCAGGGAGCAGATCGAAGTTGGCTAACTCCGAGGCCGGATCGTGGTTGTTAATCAGGGCGAGATCCGCCCCTTTGAGGTTCTTAATCTTGATGCCCTTTGCATCTTGCCCATTGGAGGCTGGCGCAACGGAGAGCGCAAATGCGATGAGGAGATAGGGAGATTTCATGGGAGAATTTCCTTTGCTGGAACTAGTTGCCACCTGCGTTTGCGAGGTAAGCCGTCGTCGTATTGGGCTAGTTCCGCTTCTCGCTGCTTTGCGAGCTTGTTGAATTCAACGACCTCAGAGGGCAAACTACGACCGCTGGGTGAACTCTTCCTTTCGCCGACGATGTGGACCTGGTTGAGCGCCTTCCAACTGTAGGTGAACTGGAGATTCTTGTCATTGATCGCTGCACGCTGCGCCTCTGCTTCGCGATGGGATGGAGAGGCATCGACGGCAACGCCCTTTGCCCAGAGGTTGTGATTCGCCGTGACAACTTCCACACCATCGACGGTGAGCGTGTACTCGCCGGGAGCGAGACTGGCGACCATGAGGGTGTCACGCTGAGATTCTAGCTGCGGCGGCAGCTCCGAATCGCTAGGAGGCCGGAGCGACGGGGCGGTCTGCTCCACAACGGAGAAACTGACCATGTTGTTCACATCGGTGATCTTCGACAACTCCACGCCTTTAGCGGTTCCCGATGCGGCCTTTGCATCAATGTTGAGCATCCAGGGTTGACGGATCTCGCCGGTCAGTTGCTCAAGGAACACACGGCTGATCGCCCAGTAGCCGAACCGGTTTAAGGTGATGCCGTTCGTGGTCAAGTTGGGCCCTGCTCGCTCGTCCATCAGATAGCGCGAAGCGTCGAAGAGATTGACGAATGGCAACTTCGCGCTCGTGGCTACCTCTTGCATCGCACCGGTGTAGGCTTCGAGTTCGCGGTTTCGTTTCACTCGAACGGGCGTCAGATTCCCAAGATTTTCGTTAGCGATCGGGGAGACGAGGATCAGCCGCACCTCTGATTTGCCATTGTATTTCTTGCCCGAGTGAGTGGCGATGAACGCTTCCAGATCTGACTTGAAACCTTTGAGCCCAGCCTCTCCCTCGAACGATTCCCCCATCCCGAAGCAAGCGATGATGACGTCGGTCTTGTGCTCTGTCAGGGTCGATTCCTCGGTGGGGAATCCGATCGGGCGATCGCGTGCTGTCAGCATGTCACCGGCCCATCCGAGATTGCGTACCGAGTGGTCTGAACGCTGTCGAAGCAAGGTTTCCAAGTAACCGTGGATACGCAGTTGATCGGCGAAGGTGTTACCAACGATCGCGATGCGGTCGCCGGAGCGGATCGGAGATTCGGCGTGGGCATACGAAGCCGCCAAACACAGAGAAAGCATTAGAAAACGTCTCATCGGCTACGTTTTTTCTTATCAACGCGCTCGACCTTCCACGTAGAGATCTCGGCGGCTGCGGCTGGGACCGGGAGTTCGAGCCCCCAGTGCACCGCATTGATGAGCATCCGGTTGAACGATTCTTCGGCAAAGTCCCCAGGATGGCCAAACGAGGTGTAGAAGGACTTGCCTCCCCACTCGTTCTTCCAAGCCCAGGCAACGGGCGCGGTCTCGAATTTCTTCACCTGGATCTCGCCGAAACTCTTCTTAAGAAGGCGTTCCTTACCCGTGCCGCTGCCGGATACGAGAGGCAGACACCCTTTCTCGAGATTGGCTAGATACAAGGTTCCCGGCGAACTCCATTCACTCTTTGTCACATGGGTCATGATCGGGTGTCCGGCATTCTCGGCGACGACCTTGATCTTCGTTTCACTGCTCTGGTGCACGACGTAGGGCGAACCGAGCACACGACGCCCGAAGCTATCGTTCCACTCGAAGCGCGGATGATTTTTCGGGTATTTGAAGGAGTGCCCCGCGGTGCGTAGACCGATTACTGGCTTGCCGGATTTCAGATAGTCTTCGATTGGTTGCCACTCCTTGTCGGGTAGCTTGAGAAAGCGCATGAAGAAGATCGCAAGATCGGCCTCTGCCAGTGCCTCGATTCCAGGGAGCACGTTTTCGGTTTTCTTTTCGGGATTTCCTTCTCCCATCACGACCGTCGTGCGGAAACCGAACTTCTCGAGCTCCTTAGCGAAAAGCGGCATCGTGAGTTCCGGGGAATAGTGAAGGGTGCCTACTACCAGAACAACGTGCGGCTTCTTTTCCTCCGCAGCCGCCAGCTGGATGCCGACTGGAGCGAGTAACAACAGGCCGAGCAGATATCGTCTTATCATGATCATATTTTTATAGCTTGGTTAGCCTTGTGTAGCAACGAGGCGTCACTCCTTCTCGAGAGCCTTGGTATTTTTCTTCGGACGTGGTTTCTTCGGTGTCTTTGGCTCTGTGACGGCCACGGGCGGGGTCAGCCCGTCATGGGGTTGGTCGGAGAAGCGATACGGATCGTCATGCCTGCGCATTTCCTCGAGCAGTAGCAGCTCCATCTCTTTGAGCTTTTTCGAGTAGGCCGTATCGGCGGTGAGGTTCGTCTGATTCGGCTTTGGTTCGGTTTTGGTTAGAGCCGTGACTCTTGGATCGTGGTGTTGCGCCAACAGCTCATCCGGGTTCTCGGCGAGATTGAAGAGCTGGGTTTCCTTCGCTCCACTCTTGTTTGATTCATATCGGATGAGCTTCCAATCGCCTTTCTTCACACAGCGCATGCCAGGCTTTGCGCCACCGCAGCAGGCTCCGTAGAGCACGTCGCGGACGGCGTCCTCTTTGCCTTCAAGCACGGGTTTGAAGCTCTTGCCCTCGCTGGATTTCGGCGGTCCGATCGAAACCAGGTCGCAGAGCGTGGAAAGGACGTCGAGCAGGTAAATATTGCCCGTGGCGCGGGTGCCGGGCTTGATGCCTGGCCCTTTGACGATGAAGGGAACGCGCCAGGTGTGCTCATAGAGGTTTTGTTTCCCTTGAAGGCCGTGGCGACCGATCGCCATTCCGTGGTCGGCAGTGTAGATGACATAGGTGTTGTCCAGCTCGCCCATCGCCTCGAGCCGTTTGAGCACCTAGAGGGCCAATGAGCCCATACAGGGCGAGCTTGATCAGGCGATCATTGTCACCGCTGACCCAGGGGCTGTTTGCGATGGAGGGGAACGCAGGATCGAGCCCTTTGCCGTCAGCCTGGTGACAGGTGGCACAGTGCCCTTCCCTGAAATAGACCTCTTGGCCGGCAAGGAAGAGCTGTTTGCCCTTCGCATCGAGGTGAGCGGGGGCTGGTTTGGCGACAAACTCTGGTACCTCGACTTCGGCGACGCCGGCGAGTCGATCAGCGGCGGTCTTGATGACATCTTTGCTCCACTCATCGATGGGTTTTCCAGAGCCAATGGCGACGATCTGCTTTGCGGCGTCGACGTTGGGCAACCATGAGGCGGCGACGACGGCTTCCAGGCGGACACATCCATGTTCATCGGCCGCGGCCTTCTCCAACAACGCAAGGTGATCTCCAATTCGATGCGCATTGTAACGGAGCACGCGCACAGCAGCGGCGCGTGCGTGGAAGTCTTTGGATTCTAGTAGTTGTCGAAGCAGATTTTCATCGGCTTCGTTCATGCCCCAAGTCGTCCAGAGAGCTTCGAGCGCATGATGTTCGTAGTTGGGATCGTTCTTATCGAGCGAGGCAGCCCATTGTTTCACTGCGGCAAGGACAGCGCTCGTGGGATGATTGCGCAGTTCGCGGCGTGTGCGGTAGCGCGTGCGCAGTTCGGGAGCCTTCAAGTTATCGAGCAAGGTGTCCAGGCCGGCACCGGCTATCTTCGCTGGCTTGACGAGTGGGCGGCTGGGATAGGTGATGCGGTAGATGCGACCATGGACATGGTCGCGCAGAGGATCGCGCGCGTTGTGCTGCATGTGGCCGATGAGGACGTTGTGCCAGTCGATTACGTAAAGCGAGCCATCCGGGGCAAACTCGAGATCAACCGGGCGAAAGTTGCCGTCGCTGCTCTTGAGCAAATCATGGCGAAACGTCGTCTTCCAGCCGGTGCCCTCGTCCTCGATTTGATGCTGTTTGATGCCGAGGAAGCCAATGGAGTTGCAGAGAATGAGATCGCCCTGCACCTCGTCCGGGAAGTGACGGGAAGAAACGATCTCCAAGCCACTCGTTGGACGCACCTTCTGGCCAGCCGGAATGAGGTCACGTGTGGGTGGTGTCTTGCTGCCGAAGGTCGGCTTCACCGACATGGGGAGCGCCCAGTTCAAAGTCGTGCCGGAGGTGTGGAGCAAGAAGTCCTGGCCCCAACGATCAAACGTGAATCCCCAGGGGTTGGGGATACTCATTTGGATGGTGCGTTCTAACATTCCTCGCTGCGGACTGTAGCGGTAAAAGCCGCCATCGACGCAACGCACTGGCCCGTAGGGAGTCTCAATGTTGCTGTGAAGAAATACGCCTTCACACATCATGAAGGCCCCGCTGGGATCCGCGGTGTAGGCACCGATCGCGTGGTGCGTGTCGTGGGTATCGAATCCGCCAAGGATGATTTCGCTACTGTCGGCTTTGTCGTCGCCATTGGTATCTCGCAAAAGCACGAGATTCGGTTCTTGAGAGAGATAGACACCTTCAGGGGCAAACTCGAAACCGATCGGCAAGTGAAGCTGATCGGCAAAGATGGTTTCCTTATCCGCCTTGCCATCGCCATCGGTGTCCTCGTAGATCAGAAGCTTATCATCCGGCAGGGCATCGCCCGGGCGATAGTGCGGGTAGGTGGGCATAGCGGCGACCCAGAGGCGCCCACGATTGTCAAAGGAGAGCTGCATGGGATTGGCCAGATTTGGAAACTCTTTTTCGCTAGCAAAGAGCTCGACTTTGTAGCCTTCGGGAACGGTCAGTGCTTCCTCGGCTGCTTCCGCATACAGATACTCTTCGCTTCCGTTTTTGGCGCTCGGTCGATAATTTGTGGGAACAGGCGCGAGTGTATGCGTCTTGCTGTCATCCACGCGGAGATCAGATTTTACACCATTGGCAACTTCGTGAATGCGAGTGTCGCGGAGAGCGGCCATTTCGCGCGTCTTCCTGACCTCGTCAGGGTAATTCTGCGGGCCATAAGGGTTGTAGCGCCCGCCATAGGCATGTACCCCGTTAACGAGATTGTAGTCATTTTTCCAAAAATAGTCCTTCTGCTTCACGGCAGCATGCACGAGCGTGGGATCGGCCTTTGATTGATACGATTGCGGCCCATACAATCCATCCGCAAGGATCCTGGCAACATGCTGATAGCCTTCGTCATTCGGAACAAAGCCAGCGGTGGTGAGTGGTTGTTGGGACTCATGATAGAGTTTCATCGAAGTGGAGAACAGGTCGATGAAAGTGAGTCCGTTCTTCTTGGCCACGGTCTCCACAGCAGCCGCGTAGAGAATGAGATTCGCATTCTCTTTTTCACCGTTGGGCAAGTCACGTTCAGCCGAAAGGTCTTCGTAGGCAATCGGTGATGCGAGGACGATTCTTGGTGCGGCTTCGCCGTTGTAGGCCCTGCTCAACGTGTGCTGTACCCAGGCATCGAGTTCCGCCTCAAAATTAGCAACCTTGCTGGGGCCGCCGAAGGATTCATTGTAGCCGAAGAAGGCCACGATGGTGTCTGCCTTCAGATGCGTGAGCCATTGATCAGGCGTCGCGTAGAAGCCCTTGCCCTTGTGCACGTCGAGCTCAGGATGAAACTTCTCCGCTCCTGGAAAGGCCCACTGGGAGGCCCGCGATGGGTGAGGCCGGAAGCCCGGCGTGTCTCCCACGCGGCCCATGTTTCGCAGAAAGAGCTCATGCTCTGGATAGCGAAGGTTTAGTTCAGTCTCGATGCGGCTGTAATAGACGTCGCGTTCGGCAAGGCCGTTTCCAAGGAGCACAATACGCTCGGCTTTAGAGGGTGGCACGACGCTTTGAGGTCGTTTGGAGGTGGCGGCGGAAGGTTCGGCTTTGAGTCGGTGAGGAGGATCGGCCTGGTTCGGCCTGGTTCGGGTTGGGTCGATTGCGGCGATTTCTTTGCCGACGTTCGCCACGGTTTCTCAAGCGATCACCACGATCCGACTGCGCTGCTGCTTTCGCTGGGATGGGACTATCAAAGGCCGAATAAACGGATGGCTTGACCCCGGCGGCGTAACGCTTGTTGCCAAAGGTATTTGGCTTGTAAGGGCCCACCAAGCTGACATCTAAACCAGGCGTGATAGCATCTTCCAACCCGATGGCCCAGAGCGAAGCGTTCACCAACGTGCGTCGGTAGCCTTCGTTGAGAAGGTCCTCTGAAGCACCATAGAGAGAAGTGACGACACGTCCTTCCTTCCCGGAAGCGCTCTTGTAGCTGCGGGTCCACTCCGAAGGCATGGGCTTCTTGCCAGGATCTGCTGGCGAATCTGGCTTCATCCCATTGAGCGGTTGTGCCATCGTAAGGATGTCGCCGTCCGTCGGCTTGCCCACGTAGCCACCTGCTTGGACCCAGATATCCTTCACACCACGCAAGATTGGGTGACTCGCTTTGCCTTCCACGATGTCGATGCGGGTACTTTGTTGATGATTCTTGCCATAGTGACCAACCCACGATTGCCCAAGCACCTGGTGGCCAAACCCACTCAGGTAATCTTCACCCTTGTAGTCCCAGGAGTACTTCTTGAACTCACCACCCGCAGGAATCTTGAAAGCGTGTGTGGCCGTGCGCAGTCCGATCACTGGTCCACCCCGGTTGAGATACGCTTCGAAATGCTTCATCTGCTCTGCCGGGAAGTTTTGAAATCTTAAGAACACCACCGCAAGGTCCGCGCCATCGAGTGCCTCCATCCCCGGTGAGTTCGAATTTCCCGGCACAATCTCGCCTGATTTGGCATCAATGTTAAAAAGCACGGTGCATTTGAAGCCGTGGTGCTTTGCCAGGATTCGAGCTAAGGCGGGCAGTGTCTCCTCCGAGCGATACTCGTGATCACCTGAAAGGAACACGATGTGTTTACCTTTGCCCACGCCATCGCCTCCTTCGTAGACGAGTGGCTCGTTGGAGTACAGAGGAGTGATCGACAAGAGGATGAATGCGAGGGCGAACGTGCAAAATTTCATAGATAAAGAATAGGGTTTCGAATTCGAGGAGAACGCAATCCTAGCGACCACGCTTGGATGCTATGGTCATGGGGTTACATTTTCGGTTTTCAAACATTGACGGATTTACATATCCCAGTAAACAATGACGGGGCACGGCATTTCTGTTCCCGTTTCTGGGTAGTAGACGTCAAATTGTAGCTTGCGTTTTTCCACCGTCTTGTAGACCACTCCAAGCTTGCGCTCGAACCCGGTTTCCAAGGGTTCTCCTGGTTTCTTTTTTTGAGCAACTGCAGCCTGTGCAAAGAGACCGCACAATAGGACAATGATAGTAAATCGTCTTTTCATTTTGATTCTGTCGTTCTGAATATCATAGAGATGAAATTTGGTGGGGGTATCGCTTCTTGTCCCCACTTCTCGAACGGAGGGGATTCAGAATAGGCAAATGCCACAGGCCAAATGAGTGACAATATCAAGGGAGACGAATTATGGGTAGCGTTAAAGTTGGAGCGAAGCGCACAGGTTGCTTTGGAAATGGAAGAATGCGGTCTCGTTGACTATAAGAGTCTGGGGGTTACTTTCAAGATACATGCACCGCCACCTACTCCTGCTCCTGCTACTATTGATCGTCGCTACAACTCAGGCTCAGGAGCACGCACCAGATGCCTACAAAGAGCACGCTCTAAGACATGAGGGTGACGCTGCTCGTGGTAAGTCGCTGTTTCATGAAGCGCGGTCGCTTTGCGCAAATTGTCATTCAGTCGATGGCAATGCTAGTAAAGCAGGCCCCGACCTTTATGCGGCGGGCGATGCGTTTGGACGGAGGGATTTGATCGATGCGGTCTTGAAGCCGTCGACGACCATCGCGCCAGGGTATGGGGCGGTCATTGTGGAGACGACGGCAGGCACAAGTTATATCGGCACTCTCAAGCAGAAGACAGATTCCAAAATCGAACTCATGGGAGTGGATGGTAAGTTGGTATCCCTTGCCCTGACAGACGTCGAAAAGCAGTCAGGCAGCCCCATTTCGCTCATGCCGGAGGGCTTGCACGCGAGCCTCTCGCGCGAGGAATTCACCGATCTAATCGAGTATCTCGTCTCGCTCAAACAGCCGGAATCGACGCTTGTCAGCAACCACGGGGCGCCCAGGGACATTCCGCCGCTAGCCAAGCCGGTGAAACTGCGCCCTCTCTTTGCCGACTCCTTTCAGCTGCCGCGTGGAAAGGCGGAAACGGGATTGAGTTCGTTTCGGCAAGTGCCAGGATTTCCGAATACATTTCTCGTTCTGCATCAGAAAGGGATGATCTGGCGCGCTGAGAAGACCTCCATCGGAGAAACTCGAATTGAATTTCTAGATCTCTCGCTTGAGGTCTTCAGTGATCGGGGGCCGAATGGCCTGCTCGACGTGACCTTTCATCCCGAGTTCAACGAGAATCGCAAATACTATCTCTTTTACCAAGTGCTGGAAGAGAGCGAGGTGGTCACTCGAATTGTGGAGAGACAGTTCAGTGAGGATTTCACGCGTGACTCAGGCCAGCCCGCTCGTGAGTTGATGAAGATCTCCAGCGTGGCTGAGGATCACAGTGGCGGCTGCCTCGCCTTTGGCCCTGACGGATTTCTCTACCTGGTCATGGGCGATACGGGACCACACCATGATCCGAACGGGCATGCGCAGAACCAGCAGCTCTTGTTAGGCAAGATGATGCGCATTGATGTCGACCAACAGGATCCTGGTCTTGCCTACGCAATTCCCAAAGACAACCCGTTCGTAAATCAGCCTGACATTCGACCAGAAATCTGGGCCTACGGCCTGCGCAATCCCTGGCGTTTCTGCTTCGACCGCCTCACAGGCGACCTTTGGTTGGCCGACGTGGGGCAGGATCGTGCTGAGGAAGTGGCGCTCATTCGTCGCGGCGACAATCATGGCTGGAACGTCTACGAAGGCTTCGACCCCTTCTCCAATGCGTTTCGGAATGAAAGTGAATCCTACGTGCAGCCTCTCTTTGCTTACGGCAGGAAATACGGCAACTCCATCACCGGAGGCCATGTCTATCGTGGCGACAAGCGTTCATCCTTTTATGGTGTCTATGTGTGTGGCGACTACAACTCCAAGTTGCTCTTTGGCATCACACGAAAGGATGGAAAATTAGAGAACGCTCGGCAGATCGGAACGATCCCGCAGCGACTCGTATCCTTCAGTGAGGATGAAGCGGGCCAACTCTACGCCATTGGTTACGAAGGGACGATTTACCAAATCGATTTCTCCGAAGCGCAATTCGATCTTGAGAATAGAGTGGAACAGACCTCGTTTGGCAAAACGAAAGAGGGCTTAAATGTCCAGTTAGTCAGCTTGCGTAATGCCCATGGCATGAGTGCTGAAATTATCACCTATGGAGCGATCATCAAAAAACTCAACGTCCCGGACAAAGAGGGCAATATCGCGAACGTTGTGCTCACCACGGATACTTTAGAAGAATTCGAGCGCTTTAATGGAGCTGCTGCGGTCATCGGACGCGTGGCCAATCGCATCCAGGGCGCGCAATTCGAACTCGACGGTACCACCTACCACTTGACGGCGAATTCGGGTAAGAACTCCATCCATGGTGGCCGTAACGGCTTTGCTCAGTCGGTTTGGACGGTGGAGGGAACGTCGGGCACGGAGACGGAGTCGTCGGTCAAGCTGAGCTACGTGAGCCAAGACGGTGAAGAAGGCTTCCCGGGGACCCTGAAGACCTCTGTCACCTATACCCTGACTGACAAGAATGTCTTTCGTATCGACTACGAAGCAGAAACAGACAAACCCACAATCGTCAACCTCACCAACCATGCCTATTTCAATCTGGCTGGCGAAGGCACCTGCTTGGATCACACCTTGTCGATCCCCACAGCATACTACACCCCGACAGACACCGATTTGATCCCCACGGGCGAGATCCTATCACTCGCAGACACGCCCATGGATTTCAGACAGCGCACTCGAATCGGAGCGCGCATCGAACAGCTCAATCCAAGATTCAATGGCTACGATCACAATTTCATCCTCGGCTCTGACGGAGATCTAAAGCTAGCCGCCAAACTAACAGATCCCAAGAGTGGCCGCGTGATGCTCGTGCACACGACGCAGCCTGCCGTTCAGCTCTACACGGGCAACCACCTGGACCACCGCGCCGTGTGCCTTGAAACACAGCACTATCCGGATGCTATCCATCACAAGCACTTCCCCTCGATCGTCCTGAGACCAAACCATAAATGGCATGAGACGGCGGTCTTCAGTTTTCACATTGAATAGCCATAGATTCTCTGGCGTTCCCAGATTGCACCACTCTAACAGCCTCCTGAAATCTCCTGGAATGTATGCTCTCATGACCTTCGATAAGTGTCGGCAGCCTGATCGATGATATCGCGGTCGTTCGCTCGATGTGGTGTCAAGATCAAGAGGGAACCCGTTTCCCCGCCGTCAGATTCTTGGACGCCACTGTTTGCCGACACTTACTCTACAAGAAGCCTGACTACTCAACACTGACTTTCAGTTGATAATCTGTAAGCGCCCCAGATGGACTGAACCAATCGCCCGTAACTCCCAGCTGAAAGATTTGTCCGTGATCGAATGGGTAGACAAGTGTTGCTGTCTCTCCCGGCTTGATCCCCTGAGTTCCGTATTGAAATTCCAGACGATGCTGCGATCCGCGAATTTTTTCTTGCTCCTCAGGACTGGCTGGTAGCCGCGCCTCCGCATCAAACAAATCCATCGAGGCCGCGCACGCACCGTCAGGGTTCATCACGAGCTCGACAACTAATGTCCCATTCTCGAAGGAACGCGTATCAATCACGTAAACCCGGTAGTCCTACATTCCGGCGCCGGGCCCGGAAATGGCGCCCTCTCCATGAGCCGTCACTTCCCCGGCCGTCAGCACAAATTGCCCCTTCGGTTCAAGTTCTCCCCGGACCAGCCACTCAACCGACGAAGTTGATTCAGCATCTCCCCCATTCTGATCACCACACGCAACCAACACGAATCCAGCAACACAAAGTAGAAGTCTTTTCATAATTAAACTGTATCGAATTGATCGTAGTCCAGCTGAGGACGAGCAGGCAATCACATTATATTATAGTGGTGAACTGAACGGAATGTGAGCGAATCGAGAATCCCACTCTTCTGCCTCAATTTCAAGCGCCGTCTACGCACGCAAAAACGTGATTGGCGAATGTGCTTCAGCGCATTACGGTGCGTTGATTCATCTGTTTTTCTACTCTATGATATTTCGAAGATTGCCCGTCGCTCTAGGCCTGCTCACCGCAGGAATCACTTGCACTTTGTCCACGCTGCCGATGCTGGCTCAGCAGGAATCTACTCCGGTAGATCGGCTGAATGTAAAGGATGGGTTCCACGTTGAGCGGCTGTATTCTGTGCCTAAGGAACAACAGGGATCATGGGTTGCGATGTGTGTCGATGATCGCGGGCGATTGATTGTTTCTGATCAATATGGCGCACTGTATAGGATGACGCCTCCTGCGGCGGGGCAGACGTTGAAGCCGGAGGAGGTTGAAAAAATCGATGTCGACATGGGCGGTGCGCAGGGGTTGCTCTATGCTTTTGATAGTCTGTATGTGGTGACCAATACGAATGAGCACGGCGGCCGTGGGCTCTACCGTATTGTGGACACGGATGGCGACGACAGGTTCGACAAGGTCGAGCGGTTGAAGAAATTTGAGGAACAAGGGGGCGAACATGGCCCGCACGCGGTGATTCTTGGGCCGGACGGCAAGTCGCTTTACATCATTTGTGGCAATCAAACGGCGCTGCCTGAGCATGACCATTCTCGGGTGCCGCCGCGCTGGCAGGAAGACCAATTGCTGCCGCGTATCTACGGCCGTGGATTTATGAAGGGCATCGAAGCCCCGCGCGGCTGGGTTGCAAAAACCGATCCTGATGGCCATGGCTGGGAGATCATCGCAACTGGATTTCGCAACGAGTATGATGCGGCCTTCAACAAGGACGGCGAATTATTCACCTTCGATGCCGACATGGAATGGGATGTGAACACGCCGTGGTATCGCCCAACGCGTGTGTGTCATGTCGTGAGCGGTGCCGAATTTGGCTGGCGCAATGGCTCAGGCAAGTGGCCGGCCTACTACACGGACAGCGTGCCCGCGACGGTAGACATTGGCCCGGGATCACCAACTGGCGTGTGCTTTGGCACGAGTGCCAAGTTTCCTCAGAAGTATCAGGATGCGCTATTCATCATGGACTGGAGCTATGGAAAACTTTATGCCGTCCACCTGTCGCCCGATGGAGCCAGCTACACTGGGAGCTTTGAAGAATTCATCAGCGCACAACCATTGCCGCTCACTGACATTGCCATAAATCCGAAAGATGGCGCGATGTATTTCACAGTGGGTGGTCGACGCACGCAGTCCGGTGTTTATCGCGTCACGTATACCGGCGCGACGGATGCTTATCCCGTTGAGGAAGAGAAATCGAATGCCGCGGAGCGGGCACAACGGCTTGCCCTTGAGTCGATGCACGGGCGCGATGCGAAGGCTGACCTCGATGTCATCTGGTTGCAACTCGGCAGCAGTGATCGCTTCCTGCAGTATGCCGCGCGAGTGGCGCTGGAACACCAGCCTGTGGATAACTGGATCGATCGGGTGTGGAATGAAAAGAATCCGCGCGCGAAGATTGCGGCATTGGTCGCGCTGGCACGCAGTGGAACCAGCGCACATCAATTGCAGGCAGTCAATGCGCTGACAGACCTCGACTATGCGGCTCTCTCAGCGCCATTACGGCTGGATTTTCTGCGCGCGCTCAGCCTGACATTCATTCGTCTGGGCGAACCAGGGGACTCGCAAAAACAAGCGGTTACTGCGCACTTGAATGCACATCTTCCGGCAGCAACGCCCGCAGAGAATCACGAATTGCTGCAGCTACTCGTCTATTTGCAGGCCAGCGATGCTGCGGCAAAGGGAGTCGCGCTGCTCGAATCTGCACCAAGCCAGGAGGAACAAATCAATTACGGCAAGAGCCTGCGATTGCTGCACACTGGATGGTCACCCGATCTGGATGCGCGTTACTTCAAATGGTTGAACCGCGCCCGCACCTATCAGGGCGGTGCCAGCTTTGGAAATTTTGTGAACTCGATTCGCGAGGATGCCGTCGCACGACTGAATGACGCGCAAAAAACAGTGCTCAAGGACATTCTGGATGCGCCGATGGAAAACACTGGCCCCCAGTTCACATTCAAGCCGCTGAAGTTTGAGAAAAACTACAGTGTCGCTGATTTTGACGATGTGATTAATGTTGGCCTTGAGGGTGGGCGGAACTTTGACAACGGGCGCAACCTGTTCGGTGCGGCAACGTGCTTTGCCTGCCATCGGTTCAACCAGGAGGGTGGTGCACTGGGGCCGGATCTCACCAGCGTCTCAGGAAAATTCAGTCCACGTGATCTGCTTGAATCCATCATCGAACCCAGCAAGGAAATCAGTGACCAGTACAACTCGGTAGTGGTCACGCTGGACGATGGAGCCATCACTACCGGACGCGTCGTCAATTTGAATGGCGACACACTCAATCTGCAGGAGAACATGATGGTTCCGAACGTTCTCACAAACATTGATGCCAGCAAGGTAACATCGATCGAACCGTCCACGATATCCATGATGCCCCCGGGACTGATCAACACGCTCACCAAAGACGACGTCCTCGACCTCATGGCTTACTTGTTGTCCGCAGGCAAAGCGGATGATCCAATGTTCGAATAGCGGCGAAAGCTGACGCATTGCCCTATGAATCCTGATCCACAGCCTCCTCCGGACGAAGCCGATCCGCCTGCTGCCACTTCACTGAAAGAGCGGCTATGGAGGGTCATCTTTCTGTCGGACACGCCGGCATCTCGCGGATTCGATGTGGCGTTGCTGTGGCTGATTGGCTTCAGCGTTCTAGTCGTGATGCTCGAAAGCGTCGAATCGATTCGCGATCAGCACGGGCCACTACTGTCAACGCTTGAGTGGATTTTCACCGCCATTTTCACCGCTGAGTATATCTTCAGAGTCTGGCTGTGTCGCAAGCGCTTGCGCTACGTCACAAGCTTCTTCGGCATAGTCGATTTAATTTCGATTCTTCCCACGTTTCTGGAATTCTTCCTCATCGGTTCCGGGCACTTTATCGTCATCCGAGTTCTTCGCCTGTTGAGGATGTTTCGAGTCCTGAAAATGGCGTCGCACATGGGCTCTGCCTATGTGCTTGTGAATGCATTGCAAGCGAGTCGTTCGAAAATCTCGGTATTTCTCTTTGGTGTCCTGTCGATCGTCTGCATCGAGAGCACGTTAATGTATATCCTTGAGTTTGGTCACCCTGAATCCCAGTTCACCAGCATTCCGCTGGCAATTTACTGGGGCATCGTTACCATCACAACCGTTGGCTACGGTGACATCACGCCGGTAACAGTGTTAGGCAAAATGCTGGCATCCGTTATGATGCTGACGGGTTTTGCGATCATTGCCGTTCCCACTGGAATCGTCAGCGCAGAACTCAGTCGAGGTCTGCAGGCGATCAAGCCAGATTCACGCGGTTGCTCCAACTGCGGCCAGCATGGCCATGACCCGGCGGCATTGTATTGCAAGATGTGCGGACAGAAATTGTAGCAATCCCATGGCTCGATTTCAGCTCACCATTGCCTACGACGGTCAGAATTTTGCCGGATGGCAGAGGCAGCCAAATGCTCCAACCGTACAGGAGGCGATCGAAACGGCACTGGCGATCATCAACGGTGCGCATACGAATCTGCACGGCTCTGGCAGAACGGATGCCGGGGTTCATGCCCTGGGCCAGGTTGCCCATTTCGAAGCAAAGGATGGCTCATCATTGGACGCGCAAGCGTGGATCAGAGCACTCAATACACACCTTCCACCCACTGTCCGCATTATGGAATGTGAACAGGTGCCTGACGATTTTCATGCGCGCTTTGGAGCTCTACGGAAAACTTATGCCTACCACATTCACCACGCTGCTGTGCTGCCTCCTCATAAGGCTGGTCGTGCATGGCACGTGTTCGTCGATCTCGACTACTCGATACTGGAACAAGGTCTCGCTGCCCTGATCGGTCGCCATGACTTCACCGCATTTGCCGCCAACCGAGGCGATGCTTCAGATGAAGCATCGCGGGAACGCACGATTTTTGATGCCAGTCTGACAATTGATGGTCACTCCCTGGCGTTACGCATGACCGGCGATGGCTTTCTCTATAAGATGGTAAGACTGCTGACGGGTGGGCTGGTGCGATGTGCACAAGGGCGGGCCGAAATCGAGTGGTTTGCAAACCTACTGCACGCCCCTGACAAACGCACAAAAGCTACTTTCTGCGCACCAGCAGACGGATTATTTCTGGAGCGCGTCGATTACGCACCGTGAAGTTTCAGCCGTCGTAGCCGAAGGTTTCCACGTAGGGCGCAAGTGTCCCAAGATGGGGCTCGATGTACTTCTCGTAGTTGCGCCACCGCCCTACCGCGCGGTTGTGCACTGGTTGGGTGACAGCCTCATACGTGGGAGAACGCACATGCTTCTGCCGGGCGTGTTCGTAAAATTTAAGAACTTTAGGATCCCACGGCAGCCCAAGAAATTCCAGCACCCTGGCCGCTTCTTGCTCGAGGTCTGCCACATTGTCCTCATAGCATGTTTCGATCCATGGGTTTCGTAACATCGGTCGGATATGCAGCCAGGTGTCCATTACCGCAGCATATTTTTTGAACGTTCCCGGGATCGACAGATAGCTGGCGCTCACGGAATTCATTGGCAATGGTTGCATGAAACAACTGAGGCACACATCACGCGGATCGCGCAGGGCGATGATCACTTTAATCTCAGGAAACATGCGCACAATCGCGGGCAGGATCATCGTCAATTCGGGATTCTTATCCAGGAGCACACGCCCATCCAATGGTTCACGTAGAAACGCTTCGGTCATACGCAGGTATGCCGCGCGCGCCTGCTGCAGGTGCTCTGGAGTTGACTGGTCGAGCATGTCGGTTGGCGTAACCGTGACTGGAAAATGATTACCTAGCGGAATGTATGCCTCATCGCTCATGACGCTCGTTTCATCAGCACTGATCAATCCCGGATGCGCATCGAGAACTTGCTCAATCAAAGTGGTTCCCGAACGAGGATGCCCGCAGAGCACGGCCATGTCCTGCTCCGGCGAAAAGCGCTCAGCGAACCATCGCTGAAAGTGATCGGCGGTAATCGTTGATACCAATTCTTCGTTCTTCTGCAAGGTGAAGTCGGTTCCTGCGAGCGCCGCCCGCCCCTGCTTTTGCAGTAGTTGCTTCGCTTTCAAGAAGCACTCCATCGCGCTGCCGTAGTCACCTTCCTTGTCGCGGATGGCCCCCAGCTCATACCATGCGCGCCAGCGCGGCTCCAGCAACCGCATAGGGGGTAGCGCCAGAAAATCCTGTAACAGCGTGGCAGCCAGGTTCGAATCTCCCCGGCGACGCACCAACTTGGCACGCAAGTAGAGGGCAGTCGGATGACTGGAATCAACCTGCAATGCCTGAGTGATCGCTCGTTCGGCATCGTCAAGAGCATGCAGTCGCTCATGGACTTCAGCCAACTGCAGCAGTGCATCGATTTGCCCGGTCGCCAGATCCGCCGCGCGCTGAAAATGCTCAGCAGCTCGATCAAATTGGGCAATTTTTCGGTAAGTCTCACCGATTGCGAACGATGCTTTGGGACTGCGTGGGCTCAACTTCTGAGCGCGCTTCAGGTATTCCTCAGCTCGGTCGTAGTCATAGCGAAGGCCATAGGCTCGACCAAGATCCAGCAAGACCTGCACATTGTTAGGGTTCTGTTTAAGCGCACGCTCGAACAGCACAATTGCTTCATCGTAGCGGTATTCCTGCCATGCCAGAACGGCACGCCTGACAGTCCCAGAAGTTCGGCCACCGCGGACGTCGCGCGTCATTGCAGCCGCACTATTTCGCGCAGCCACCTTTTCCCGGGCAACTCGTTGCGTGCGTTGACTACGTTTTTGCTTACTCAAGGACGGAAGTGGCCTTTCTACATCCAGTTCTAGCAGCAAAAGAAAAAGCCGCCGATGCAATAGATCATTGCTCCGGCGGCTTTACAAAAATAGATAGTTGAACAGTCGCAGCGACTATTTCTGAGCGTTCTTGCGTGAGCGCCTGAGCAAAAGCAGTGAACCACCAAGCATGCTCAAAAGCCCTGTCGACGGTTCCGGCACTGCTGTTGAACTGAGGGAAACGTCATCGACCGTCGCATCTGCCCGGCCATACCAACCGATTCCGATTGGCTTGCCAACTGCAGGGTCACTGACATCACCCGTTGTGTAAGAAATTGATGCCTCTGACCACATACTTTCGCCACTGCGGTTGAAGCCGCTGAAAGGATCGATTTCACCTCCACCGCCATTGATGGTGACATTGGTCGCACCATCCGCCGCGAACTGCACTCCGTAGATACTATTGGTATCAAAGTTACCGTCTCCACCAGGCCTGCCCTCCACATTGATGCCCGCGGCGTCTCCCAGGTAAAGATAGGCCCACACAGAGTCCGAACCATCAAGTCCGTCTCCAGTCGAATCGCTATCGCCCTGCGTCCACATCGAAAAAGTGTATTTGGTATTCGCCTCGTAGGTGTCGGAGAGAATCACCCAGTTGTAGCTACTGCTGCCATGAAGTGCTTGTGTGCCGCTACGAGGAGTAGGGCGACGTCCAGCATCGTAACCGGAGTTATACCACCAGTTGCCAGTCGAAGACCAGGCAGTGGGATCCGAATTACGGGCATCCCAATACGAATACCCCAGTCCAGCATCGACGTCAGAGGTGTCGAAATTGTCGGAAAATAGCGTTGCCGCATCCATGGCTTGGGCAAACGCCAAACCAAAAACGCCTGCCATCGCGGCCAGCTTGAAACGATTTACGGATTTTCTGAGCATGATGAGATGTGATTGATGATGTGGCGAACCGTGAAAAACTTTACTAGACTACAGTAGGATACAGCGAATGATAGCACTTCAACAGTGCATTTAGGCCCAAGGTAGTGACAATTTCGCCTCAATTTGCGAGGAAATATGCGGAGATCAGGCCCACTCCCAGCTTGAATTACTTGTTATCGATCGCGTATCCACTTCATTAATAAAGTTTTACTCTCCAGAATACACAGTGTGACGCTGCCGTTCTGATAGAGATTCGGCAGCTGCTGGCGCGGAGTCGGCGATCATGACAAATTTGTGTCCCTCTTTCAGCTTCAGGGCAACGCGCTGATTCCTCGATTGCAATCATTTTCAAAGGACATTCAGTCATCCTTCCGCAATCTCAGAATCATGATATATTGATTTTTTATTAATTTCTGTTAGTATTCTCTTAGCTATGAAAAATTGGAAATGTAAGTTTAATCTGCAGATCGTTCGTATGATATTATGCCTCTGTGCTTTAGCACTCTTCACAAACTGCGCATCGAAACAGGTGATGGTGAGCGTGCGGGATCAACGGATGATTGTCATGGATGGTGATCAGGTGGAAAAAATGTATCCGGTATCCACTTCTAAATTCGGCCTGGGCGATCGACCCGGAAGCAGTTGCACACCGCTGGGCACACTGAAAGTCGCGAAGAAGATCGGCCGCGGCATGCCAGCGGGCACCGTTTTTAAGAGTCGCCGCCCCACAGGCGAAGTGCTCAAGCCAAATGCACCGGGGCGGGATCCCATCGTCACACGCATCCTCTGGCTATCCGGCCTTGAGCCTCATAATAGCAATGCCTACGGACGCTACATTTACATCCACGGCACACCAGAAGAGTGGCGCATCGGCACCCCCGCCAGCTACGGATGCATCCGCATGCGATCTGACGACGTCATCGACCTTTACGATCGCATCGGCACTGGCACCCGCATTACCATTGTTTCAGACAGCCTACTTACCGGCGGCCATCTTGCCCGTCGTCAGCAGAGATCCATGGCACGCAAGGAACGGGCCCTCATTGCCTCGCACCGAGTGCGAAAACACACTGTAAAGGTAACCCGCTAATGCGACTCAGCGGCGAGACTTTGGGCGTTTTTCTCCGAGGTTGCCAATCAGATTTTTGATTTTCGTGCGCACTTTTTCTGGTGCTTAGCCTCGATTAGTGGACGTTCCGGGGTAGCTTAGGGCTTGTTCGGAAATTAACTGTGCGAAGATGCGCATGATTTTTTGTCAGCACCAAGGCGGATTTCAGCGATGATAGCGAGCTCTCTGAGTTGAAATCTAACGCGGGTGATGGCAAAAAAGGCACGCAGATTTGTGCAGGTTATTTCCGAACAGGCCTTAATGGATTAGCTCACTGGCAATATGACATTCATACACGACGACTTTCTTGTTCAGGGCGTAATGGCTCAACGCCTCTATCACGAGGTTGCTGAAGACCTTCCCATCATCGACTATCATTGCCACCTTCCGCCCGAGGATGTAGCTGCAAATCGAAAGTTCTCCAATCTTTTTGATATCTGGCTGCAAGGCGATCACTACAAGTGGCGAGCCATGCGCACCAATGGCGTAGCCGAAGTATTCTGCACAGGCAACGCGGATCCCTACGACAAGTTCATGGCATGGGCAAAGACGGTTCCCTATACACTTCGCAATCCGCTTTACCATTGGACCCACCTGGAACTGAAGCGCTATTTTGACATCGATGTCCTTCTCAATGGAGATACCGCAAAAGAAATCTGGGACGAAGCAAATCGCCAACTGGCCGAGCCCAGACGATCGGCGCATGGGATCCTCAAAGATTTCAAGGTTGAAGTCGTCTGCACCACGGACGATCCAGTTGATGCATTGGATCACCACGAAGTGATCGCCGGTTCTGGCATCGGAACCAAGGTCATCCCAGCCTTCCGTCCCGATGCGATTCTGAAGATTGATCAGCCTGAATTGTTCAATGCCTACTGCGACAAGCTGGGCGCAGCGTCCGGGCTAAGCACACGCACATTCGATGATTTAGTCGCCGCTCTGAAGAGCCGCCATGACTACTTTCATCAGCGCGGCTGTCGCTTGTCCGATCATGGTCTCAGCTACTGCCATGCGACATTCGCTCCCGAGGCGGAAGTAGTGGCAGTCTATGAAAAGGCGCGCGCAGGCGAGGAAGTGACCGCCCACGAAAAAGAGGTCTTCGCCACCCACATCATGCTGCTGACTGGCCGCTGGGATGCCGAACGCGGCTGGGTCAAGCAACTCCACCTCGGCCCACTGCGCAACAACAACACTCGCCAGTTCAAGGCGCTCGGACCGGACACCGGATTTGATTCCATTGGCGATTGGTCGCAGGCGGAAAACTTGTCGCGCTATCTCGATCGCCTCGATCAGATCGGCCTGTTGCCAAAAACTATCCTCTACAACGTCAATCCTCGAGAGAACTATGTCTTGGCCTCAATGTTAGGGAATTTCCAGGAAGGCGGCACACCAGGAAAACTGCAATTTGGCTCTGGCTGGTGGTTCCTCGACCAGAAGGAAGGAATGGAGTGGCAGATCAATGCGCTCTCAAGCCTCGGGTTGTTATCGCGCTTTGTCGGAATGCTGACAGACTCCAGATCATTCATGTCATACCCGAGGCACGAATACTTCCGCAGAATTTTTTGCAATATGTTAGGGAAGGATGTCGCTGAAGGCAGCTTGCCGGGGGATTTCGATATGTTGTCAGAGCTCGTCAGAAACGTCTGCTACCACAACGCCAAAACGTGGTTTCCGTTTACCTGAGAGACTTCAGGTTAAACACCTTCGGTCCATTCTTCTAGTGCTCTCAGGCGTCAGCAAGAAAATCGGCATAGCCTGCTGCGCCTTCCCTGGCCGACCTTTCACTCTTTTGTAGCTTGCGGACATCTGTGATGCCTGACTAAAGTGCGCGAAAAATCGCTATGGCAGACTTCGCAACGGAATCGGAAATTGCTGGTGGGGCGCAACACGTGGCAGCGCTGCGAAAGGCACTGGGGAATGTCCTTTTTGGTCAGGAATCGCTGATTGACCAGGTAATCTGCGGGTTGCTGGCGCGTGGGCATTTACTGCTGGAAGGTCTACCCGGACTAGGCAAGACTGAGTTGGTCAAGGGACTGGCGCATTCACTGGGATTGGAAACGAAGCGCATTCAATTTACGCCTGATCTTCTGCCGGGCGACATCACGGGAAACCCGGTGCTGCAAGAGCAAGACGGTCGCCGCGAATTTGTTTTTCAACCTGGCCCCCTGTTCTCCAACCTGGTGCTGGCGGATGAAATTAATCGCGCCTCGCCAAAGACGCAGTCGGCGCTGCTCGAAGCCATGCAGGAACGACGTGTAACAGTGTTAGGAAAAACCCACTCCCTGCCTGAACCGTTCTTCGTCCTGGCCACGCAAAATCCTATCGAACTGGAAGGAACTTATCCCCTGCCCGAAGCCCAGCTGGATCGCTTCCTTTTTAAACTGGATGTCACCCGCAACTCTGCGGCAACACTTGAGCAGATTATTCAAAATCGAGAACTCGGAGTTGAGCCTAAAGTTGAACAAGTGCTTTCTCGCGAGCAGCTGCAACAGCTGCTCGATCTGACGCGGCGGGTATATCTACCAGACGTGGTCGCCAATTATATCGCCCGCATTGTCACTGCCTCGCACAAGGGTGAATCGTCCGCAGCAGAGGGAGTGAAATATGGCGCCAGTCCGCGCGCAGCAATGAGCCTGGCGTCTGCAGTGAAGGCTCGAGCACTCATTCAAGGTCGGCAGAATGGCAGCTTTGAAGATGTGCAAGCGCTTGCAGTGCCAGTGATGAATCACCGTATCGTGCTGGAATACAGTGCCCGCATCGAAGGCGATACAAGCAGCGCCATGGTGCGCCGAATCCTGGAAGAGATTCCAGTGGAATCTGGCGCGACGCCAAAGTCACTGAAAGAATCCGCATGAGATCGCTGTGCAAATTCCAACTACTAGTGGCACTGTCAGGGTGGCTGATGGCCTGCGCCGCAGTGGCTCAGGACTCGCGCAATCATCAACTGGGAAAAGACGCTACCGGAAATCCAAAACTCTCAATCGTCGTGACTTGCGCATTTTCGCAGATCCCCTTGCATGGGTATGCGCCGGTTCGCGTGACCGTGGACAACCGCACCAACTCGGACGTCGACTGGAAGCTCTCATTCACCGGCAAATCAGAGGACGATCGATTTGCTTCACGCTTCGAAATGGAATCGAAGAAGGCGACATCAACCACCGCAGAGTTCATGGTGCCGATTCCAACGCGTTTTGACGCTTCACCTTACACCTACGACCAGGGACTGGACTACTCGCTCAAAGGCGATGGCTTCCCGGCTGAATCAGGACGCTTTTCTGAAGCATTTCCCGGCAGTTGGCCCACCATCGTCATGAGCAAGAACGTCGCTGTGCGCAATGAAGGGCCACTGGGCAGCGCCGTAAATTCTGTCTATTCGGCTATTGATTCCTTTGCCGCGACCTTCGATCCGGAGTGGCTTCCGTCCGACTGGCGCGGCTACAGCGGCCTGGATGTCATCATTCTAACAGATACAGAATGGATCGATCTGCAGAGCAAGATGCCCTCTGTTTGTAAGGCAATGTTAGAGTGGAATCGCCTCGGTGGCAGGCTGGACATTTATTCAGAACAGGAGCTACAGCCCGATACACTTGGCATTCAGGGTATCGTGGACAACAAGCGCTCGCTTGGCTCATTGAACTGCCTACAGTGGACGGCTTCAAAATTCGATCCAGTGGAAATGGTGCAACGTTACAAAGAGATTTCTCAGAGACAGTCTACCTTGCACGGCCAACTGGGAACCAACCAGTACTTGCTGGACAACCTGGGCAAACAGTCCTTTGGATCCTGGCAAATCGCTGTGATTCTGATCGCCTTCGGCATCATCGTCGGACCCGTGAATCTCTTTGTCTTTGCAAGGCCAGGTCGGCGGCATCGACTCTTCTGGACGACCCCATTGATCTCAATACTGGCCAGCCTGTTGCTGGTCGCCCTCATCCTCTATCAGGACGGAACCGGAGGTAAGGGCACTCGCCTCATTGTTGTTAATCTGGTGCCCGATGAGACAAATGCCTACGTCACCCAGTATCAGGCCGTTCGCACAGGCGTCCTCTTTTCAGGTACCTTTGAGAGCAAGGCTACCTACCTCAGCCAGGTTGCCATGCGTGATAGCCCGTGGGCTGCTGTCGACTCCGAAGGAGGACTGGCAAAGCGCTACAACCTCACAGGGAATGTCTATGGCGGCGACTGGTTTCAAAGTCGACGCGAACACGGCCACTACTTGCAGACAGTGCGTTCCACCCGCGGCAGAATCGAGATTGTCAGTGATCCTGATCAAGCTCCTGTGATCGTATCCAACTTCGGATTTGCCCTCAGTCGTGTTTCCTATATTGATAGTGCGGGAACCTTCTGGCTGAGCCCGGAATCAGTCATCGTCAGACCCGGCGAACGAGTGACACTTTCCCAATCCACCGCAGAAGCGATAAGGGCGATCGTCCCGGAAACAGTCAACTTCACATCGCATCCCGGCCATTATCTCGCACTCACAGATTCTGCCGGGGAACTCACCATCGAGACACTTAGCAGCATCACCTGGCAGGATTCCGTAGTGTTATACGGCCCGGCCATCCAAGCGGCCAGATAACTAAGTTGTTGATTTACAGTCGTAAGCGATTGATACCGACCGTTGAGAACGCGCCACCATCGGTGCTCTGCCTCCATTTCTTTCGTTCAATTCCTGCTCGCACGGAGCTCGCACTTCGCACTTGGTTAGCAGTCTGTTTCGCTTACACGTTGATACAATAGATGCGATTGACGGCTAGCCCGTATCTGGTTGATAGTCGTATATTCCCGCAACCACTTACTTCTATGAAAACGTCCGCACTTCACATTATCTGGATCCTCGTCGCTGGCGCAGCCTTTGGCGCTGGATGGTTTCTCCGTCCAACACCCGAAATTGGAGATCCTTCCGTAAGTTCAGGAACGGGGCCCGCAGTCACTTCCACTGCTGGAACTGCGGCAGGCCAAAGTGAAGGCGTGCAGAAATTCGGCGGCACTTCTGAAAAAATTGGCGTGCAGAAATACTTTGATGGAAACGGGATCATCCGCGCCAAAGACATGGGACGCGCGATGCGGGACGCGCTCAAGGAATCGGATCCGCTCAAGAGCAATCTCCTCTTCACTCAACTGCTTTCTGAACTGACCCCCGATAATATTGATTCAGCCCTGGCGGCCCTGCGCGAGGCACCACAAGGCTGGGAGATGTGGCAGAAGATGGGCCTCTTTGTCGGCGCATGGGGAAAACTGGATGGCCTGGCAGCGCTGGACTATGCAAAAGAAATGCAGGGCCCCGGACGAATGTTCGGCAGTGCCGCCGCTCTCAGCGGATGGGCAAGTATTGATCCTGATGCAGCCATCGCCTGGGCAGACGAGAACCAGTCGGAAGGCCGAGAGAACATTATGGCCAAGGCCGGCATCCTGCGTGGACTCGCAATTTCAGATCCTGCCCGCGCGACCGAATACCTGCAGAACCTCCCCGAGAATACCGAAGGCCTTGACCGGCTGGTCGACACCGTGGCCAACGAGCAAATGAAACAAGGCATGGACAGCGCGACCACTTGGGCCGCCAGCCTCAGCACTGACGCCCTCAAAAAAGAAGCCTTCGAGCAACTGGGCGATGAATACGCGCGGCAGGATCCTGTCAAGGCTGCCAGCTGGATCGAATCTTATGCCGACAACGCCTACACCAGTGAAGCCGTCGAAGAGATCGCCGATGAGTGGGCAGAAATTGATCCAGGTGCTGCAGTAGCCTGGGCATCTAAACTACCAGAAGCAACACAAGCGACCGCCATGGAATCTGCATTTCAAGAGTGGGAAGAATCTGATGCCGAAGGCGCAAGTGCCTACCTCCAGAATATGGAGAGTTCACCCGCAAAGGACGCCGCCATCGCCGGATTTGTGTCCGACCTGGGCAAAGATGAACCAGCAGCTGCTATTCAGTGGGCCAACACCATCGAGAACGAAGCGACCCGAACCGAAGCACTTACAGATGTCGCCAAAGATTGGTTTAACGAGGACGCGGATGCAGCCGGTTCCTGGATCGAAACCAGTGGCCTGCCAGTGGAAAGCGTCAAGGAAATCACCACACCCCGCGACAATCGTGGCGATATGTTCCGTCGCATGATGGGACGGTAAGCAGGGGTATGACAGCTTGACATCGAGCAATCCAAAGCTACGGGAACATTAGTTTGCGGGAACCTCTCACCAGCGCTCCTGACTGCGTTCTAATCTTATGCGAAACGCACTTCACGGCCCCCACTTACCATCCTGCAGAAACCCGCTGGAAAGAACATGGACGTTGAGCTAGACTGAGAAATCATAAATCTCGTCGAAACCATCACGAACGAACTCTACAAGATGCCTACCGCCAAGCTGGTTGAGGTCGCTCGATTCGTGAGTGAACTCGTGCCGGAGGTCGCCCAGCGGCAGCGGCAGGCTCTCGCTGATTCATATGGGTGCATGAATGACGAGCAAGGGGAAATCTTTGAGGCCGCTGTCCTTGCTCCTGAAGTGACTGATCCAGAGGAAGCTTAAAAGCATGGCTCACTTGCTTCTTGATACCAGTCCAATCATTGCTCACCTCCGAAAGAAGATCGACCTTCACGAGATACTGCCGGAAGGTGCGCTACTGTTCACCTCGCTGGTGACAATTGGAAAGTTGGAAAAGGGGATCCACCGAGTCGATAATCCAGAAGCAGAAAGAGCGAAGGTTAGATCGATCCTCGATCACCTTGCCATCTTGATTCCAGGTGAAGCCACCGCGAAGCACTACGGCCGCATCTCAACAGATCTTGAAAAACGAGGACAGCGTATCCCGGAAAATGACGTGTGGATCGCAGCGTTTGCAGTCGAGTATAAACTCGAATTGGTTACGGGGGACGAACATTTTGGGAGAGTGAGTGAACTGAACGTCCGACTGCTGCAGTGGTGAGTTGCTTCAATCTTAGCTGCCGATGACTCGCTTCATTGCTAGCTAGAGGTTATCCGAAACAATTGTGAAAAAAGACTATGAGTGCCGAGTACCAGAGCGCATCATCGTTCAATCGGCCGATTTCTTCGATCGATTCAACCAGCCCGTGACGCCTTCCCGTCAACGGCAATTCCATATACCGCCCTGCTAAGAATCGACGAGTGTGATACGCGGGTATCGTTTGCGGTAATAAGATCCTTTATAACGGCGAAGAAGTGTCTCCATCACCCATTCTAGAGACTGGTTTCTGATCAGGAATGCCCAAGCGATTGACTGGGGGCCCGAATCTGACACTAACCGTCTGATGAACGCTACACTGCACGATGAGTCTACCACCACTCCACGAATGGTCTCAAGTTCAGCTTCACTGAGATCCACCCCTTGTTTTTGCATTCCATTCGATAGCTGGTGAAAATTAATGCAATATTCAATGCCCTCTTCAGGAGAGGAGTAGGCCGAGATACCCTGATCATGATTCATAAACTCGGGAGGAAAGGACATTCGAGGCTCTGGACGCTCTAAGCCCTGGCTTTGCATCGCGTGCTCAACGTCTTCTTTCGGAGCGGCAGCCCACATTTCGGCCATGCGCTTACGCTCGGTTTCTGCCAGTGTGAGACCATCGGCGAAGACGACCAAATCATCTTCGTAGTGCTGAACAAAATTAGTATGATGCTCAGCCATTACCTTTCGAGCTTTTTCTGCTTCTGGCTCACAGTAGCGATAGGCTGATTGACTGCTTTCTTCGAACATTGCCCATCGTAATTCTTCGTCTTTTTCTGACGAAACTTTACCTAATCTTCGTTGCTCTCCAGACCAATACCATGTGCCTCTCCATCGTGTAAGCGCTCCGAAAAAAACCATCCCGCACTCAAATCCCGCCACAATCATATTCATCGAAACCAGATAATCTTCGCCATTCACAATGTTTCGGGAAGTAAGAGTTTCGATGAAATCTCCATCTTTTTTAGTATCGATGATGCGGAAAAGTGCGGTGTGCCGATCACGCCAACTTAGCAAATCTTCAGCATCCTCATCATTGAGACCTATGGCCTCGACCAGAATGTCCGCCACACCAAGACCACACCATTCTGTGCATTCCTCGCAAACAAAAGATTCAATCACGCTAATGTCTCCCGGCTCTTTCCCTTGCTCGTCCTGGTAGCTTGAGAAAAAACCACGGAACAAATAAGATTCAGTCCCCAACCAGACAAGTTTTCGTTTTATATCGGACGCATGCTCGTTTTCAGTAGCGAGGAATTTTGTCACTCCGGAATCCTGCGGCATCGAGCTAAAACGCTCCGTTAAAAATTCGGCTGCCGTATCTGCCATTGCTTGCAAATCAAGGTGATCAGGTGCGAGCACCAAACCATCAATGAAACCTGGTATCAATGTCTAGAGAAGATACCTGATACGACGGGAATCGAAGGCCACTAGTGGTTCTGAATCCCCACGTTCCACAAACAATGGGAGCGGCGATCCAAGGGTTTCACACTGCCACGTTTCCAATGCCCTCCATATCCCCAGATCGCAGTGGATATCTTCTGCAAACTCCACGAGCACCACAGCAAGCGGAATCAGATCCTCCCGATCCAACAGTCTAAGCGGGGAGCTGAATTCGTCCTGCACCTTCTCCAGACAACGTCGCAGATCTCCGGCAATGTCCCCGAGATATTTATCTCCTCGCCCCGAAAACCTTCGAGGCCTGAAGTCTTTCAATAGTGTGCGTTCTTGCTTACCCATTCATTGAAATTTTCGGATTATTCTTGTATCGATGAAACCAGTGTCGGCAGGAAGTCCTCAGTCCTCATGACGGGCTCTAATTCAAAATCATGCTCAGAAACTTGCTGTTCGAACTACATACCTTCATGCAATATCCGGCCAACCTCAGCAACTCCTTTCTCGCTCCCAATTCTGTAAGCGATGAGATCTAAAAGCGCTAGCTTAGAATACCCTTTCAGGCCTGTGGGAGTGGGAGTTCAACTTCCATCTTGGTACCAAGCCCAACGGGCCGGCACTCTGCCAGCCTTAGGGCCCTGGCGTCCCGCCTGTAGCAGAGCCACAGCCACATTCCGAGTTCCACTTCGGTAGAAATTTCAATTAGATCCTGCCATTGGGCATTGTCCTTGAACTCCATCGTTTGTTTCTCGGTGAATGCTGACTGAGTCGAGGAAACGGAAACTCGTTGA
>JBNMNB010000047.1:0-36730 GCA_051270635.1 Verrucomicrobiales bacterium
GTCAACCTGTTGCGTCATATAGGGAAGTTGAGTGTGAATGTTAGCGTGATTGTCCCAGTTATTGCTGGGACCACCCGGACCGCTCCAGATCTGCACAAAGCGAACCCCGCGCTCGAGCAGTCGGCGACCAATAATACAGCGGCGGCCGAAGTCAGCGGTTATTTCACCATCCAGTCCGTAGAGCTTTTTCGTGGTTTGACTCTCTTTCGAAAGATCGAATACCTCCGGTGCACTGAGTTGCATGCGCGCAGCAAGCTCATAGGATTCGAGCCGCGCTTCGAGCTGGGTGTCGGAAGGAAAGCGGTTGGCGTAGTTGCGATTGAGCGAATGTAAGAGCTTTAGTCCCGCGTCTTCGCTTTGTGGAGTGATCTGAGATGCCTCGCCGGGTGGAAACAGAAAATTGATCGGAGTTTTGTCAGTGTTCTTTGCACTGATAACCGTTCCCTGGTGCTTCGCTGGCAAAAAACCGGCTGTGAAATTGCCTAAGTTATTGTATGGCAGACCTTTCGGATCTGGCAGGACGACAAACTCGGGGAGGTTCTCGTTGATCTTGCCGAGCGCATAACTGATCCACGCTCCCATGCATGGAAATCCCGGCAGGGTGAAGCCGGTGTTCTGCATGTAGCTGCCAAGCCCGTGAACATTCGTCGTCGATGTCATCGACATCAGGAATGCCAGATCATCAACGATGCCAGCCATATGCGGAAACACACTGCTGACCCAACGACCGCACTGACCGTACTGCTGAAATTCAAAAGGACTGCGCAATACTTTGAAACCGGGGGAGCCAGTGGCTGACTCGACCAGTTGTCCAGCACCCGGATCGAATGCCTGGTTGTGCAGTGCACTCAGCATTGGTTTAGGGTCGAAGGTGTCCATCTGGCTGACGCCGCCATTCATGAATAGCTGAATCACCCGTTTGGCTTTCGGAGGATGATGCAGATTCCCATCAAGGGTATTGGCCATCAGATCATTCCCTAACATTTGCCCAAGTGCCAGCCCGCCAAAGCCACCGCCAGTGCGCAGAAGAAAATCACGTCTATGGAGACAGGAACTGTTCATCGGACAAAAAGGAACTCGCTGCTGTTGATGACGACTCGACAGGCATTAGCTAGGCCGTGTTGGTGCGCATAGGCGGTGACGGTGGCGAGTTCATTCTCTGAGGCCGGGCGGCTGTAGGCGCGAAGGAAGAGTTCAGCAACCTGGGCGACGAGATCTTTGTGCTTACGTTCTAGACTGGCTGCTATGTGCTCAGTCTGCCTTACAAGGAAACGATTATTCAACATGGCGAGGGCCTGTAGTGCGGTTGTTGAGGTCTCTCGTCGCGCGGCCAACTGCGACGCATCAGGGCAATCGAGCGCCTGCATCAGCGGGTCGGGGACTGTGCGGAAGACAAAGCGGTAGACACCGCGGCGAAAATTTGCCGGTTCATCCGGATCAAATTCCTGATAATTGACCACCGGAGTGACGTGAACACCTGGACTGGTATGAAACTGTCGAGCAGATGGGCCGCCCATGCGCAAATCGAGTGTGCCGGACAAAGCTAGCACTGCGTCGCGGATGTTTTCGGCATCCAGGCGACGACGATGCATGCGCCAGAGCAGGCGGTTCTCAGGATCTGATGCGTGTCCATCGGCGCGATCGGCAGCGGCTTGTCCGTAGGTAGCACTGAGAACGATCGCCTTGTGCAGCCACTTGAGGCTGCCGCCCCGGTTTCTAAATTCGATCGCCAGCCAGTCGAGCAACTCAGGGTGCGTGGGGAGCTTACCCATTTTCCCAAAGTCGTTTGGCGTAGCCACGATGCCACGACCGAAGTGATAGTGCCAGACGCGGTTTACGATCGAACGCCAGGTGAGCACGTTGTCAGGGTGTGCCAGCCAGTTGGCCAGTGCTGCCCTGCGGGCGCCTTCGTCTTTGGTGTCGGGAAGATCGAATCGCGCTGGCAGCTTCGGAATGCAGGACAGGGCACCTGGCATTGCAGGTTCGATGGGTGAGTGAATGTCGCCGCGTTTCAGGACGTGTACCTCACGCGGAGCACCGGCGGCCTTGAAGTTGCCTTTGGCGCTGAACTGACTGGCCACGGCATAAACCATCCCTGGTACTGGCAGAGCCTCGATCTGCTGAGCAGTATCCGCCTTCAGCCAGAGAAGGGCGATGGCATGACGCTCCAGCTGGGACCGTTGTTCCTTTGGAGTCGCCAGTAGATTATTCAGCTCTACGGGGACCGGGGCGCTGACTTCAGGTGCAGGCTCGCTGGTTGTCGAAATCCTTGGCTTTCCGATCGTGTGCTCGCGACCATGCAGTTGCTTAAGTGTGATCTCAATCGTGGTTGAACCAGCCGCCTTTACCGGTTCGGAGAAAACGAAGACGGCGTGGTGTGGTTCTCCCTCTTCGGGGTGAATTCCCCAAGCGGAGTCCGGATTACCATCGATGGCTCGATCGATCCCCCAAGCCGTCTGACTGAAATCAGCCGTGGCACTTCGGAGAGTTACCGGTTTTCCGTCAATGCGCACTGCGACTTCCGACAGGTGCAAATTACCATTCTCTGCGCGACCCGGGCCGTTCGCTGGAAAAGAAGAATCGGTGAGAACTTCCAATTGCACAGCGGTGATTGTTGCCTGCTGAGTATTTCCCGTGATTGTGTAAGTATCGGTGGCAGGCGGCTTACCACCGAACAAGATCGAGCCGTCTGGCTGAATTGTGTAAGGAGTCTCGCTGTTCGATTTCACCGAAGTTGGCAACAAAATGCTCCAGTGGTTTCTGTCGCTGGTGACTCGCTGTTCCCAATCGTCAACGGCCTGCCGATTACCTGGCTCATCGAGTTTGGATTGCGGGAATGTGCCATCCGTTAATTGCGTCTGCTGGGCTAGCAAATCGTTGCGCTTTCGTGTGATGAGGCCGTCTGGTTCGAATGGGCGATCCACTTTATCGACACCAGCGAACACTGCCTGCAGGGCATAATAGTCACTTAACGAAACGGGATCAAACTTGTGATCATGACAACGGGCGCAATGCGCTGTTGTGCTGGTGAACGTCATCATGGTGGCACTGAGCATGTCGTCGCGATCAAGATACTGTGCGATTTTCTTATCGGTCGTTCCATCTTGGATGCCCATCTGCGAACTCTCATCCCACGGGCCGCAACCAAGGAATCCCGTTGCGGCTGGTGCCCAGGGATCTTCTGGAGCGATCACGTCGCCGGCGACTTGTTCACGTACAAATTCGGCATACGGTTTGTCCGCGTTGAGAGAGCGAATCAACCAATCGCGATACGGCCATGCGTTTTCGCGGATGGCATCTTCATCATGCCCATGAGTTTCAGCGTAGCGGACGATATCCATCCAGTGGCGCGCCCAGCGCTCGCCGTAGCGCGGACTGGCAAGCAGACGATCCACAACACGCTCAACAGCCTGGGGCGTGTCATCGTTTACGAAAATCTCTACCTCACGTGGTGATGGCGGTAACCCGATGAGATCGAAATACACCCGCCGCAGCCAACTGGCTCGATCGGCCGGAGGCGATAACGTCAGTTCGTTCTGATGCAGCTTTTGTGCGACGAAATCATCAATTATCGAGTGAGCACCCGCTGCAGGGATCGCCGGCTGCGACAACGGCGTAAGGCTCCAGTGCGTCTCGCCTGCTTGAGTGGACAAAACGCACAAAACAACAAAGAGGAGACTGCTCATCAAACGCTGCATTCGGAATGATCAACTAACACCTGCCGACTGGTTCTGTCGATCCAAGAGGTTTATTGCTTTCCCACCTTTGGATTCCCACTCACCCGAACAGCTCAGCAATGGGCTGACCATGATAGATGTGGTGGGGGCGGCCAGACAAATCGTTCCAAGTCGTGTGCTTAGGAATGCCGAGCGCGTGGTAGATAGTTGCAGCGAAGTCCTCTGGACGTTGCGGATCGCTGGACGGATAGGCACCAAGCGGATCTGTTGAGCCAACAACTGCCCCTCCGGTAACACCGCCACCCGCAAAGAATGCGGTCTGCGCGGCACCCCAATGGTCACGGCCGGGCGTCAAAACGTTAGGAAGTTTGAAGATCTTAGGCGTGCGCCCGAACTCGCTGGCCATTACAACCAGTGTATCGTCGAGCATTCCACGTTCCTGCAGATCATCAAGCAACGCCGAAACTGCCCGATCAGTGGGCGGCAACAGGTAATTCTTGAGACTGGGAAACAATGCCTGATGCGTATCCCATGCCTCGTTGTTGCCGAGATTAACTTGCACCAGATTGACTCCAACTTCGACCAGCTGACGGGCCATCAATAACGACCACCCGAAAGCGTTCCGCCCATACCTGTCTTGTAGTTTTGGATCAGCGTCGTGGACTTCGAAGGCTGCACGGGTCTTGGAATCGGCAAGGAGGGACACAGCCATCTCACCGTATCGATCCATTCCACTGCTTGCTGCCGCCCGCTCCAGATGCTCCTGCTGAGCTGTGATGTGGCGAGAAAGGTCAATTCGATCACGAAGGCGATCAATACTTACACCCTCTGGAAGTGAAAAATCCGGCACGCGAAACTGCAACCGACTACCATCGATTTTTCCATCGGCATGATTAAACAGGTAATCGGGATACGCACCGTAGCTGGTAGGATTGTAACGTGAGCTTTCCACAAAAAATGGCTCGTTATGAGTCCCTAACATTCCTGCGAACTGTCCAGGAATAGTACGACCAGTTCGGTGAACGATCTTTTCCGGAAGCACAACTGATGCAGGAAGATTTCCACCTGGCAAAAGTGCCTTATTCGCCAATGAGGCGATCGACGGCCAATTTGTAGGCAACGGTGAAGCCGGGCTAAATCCAGCAGGTACTTCCGACCGCCCCGTCAGCATTATGTGATGCCCCTGCGAATGCTCATTGGAATCGTGCGTGATCGATCGGCACAATCCCCAGAGGTGGCTACGTTTGGCCAGCATCGGCAAATGTTCACAGATCTGCAGCCCCGGAGTGCGAGTGGCAATCGGCTTAAATTCTCCGCGAATTTCTTCGGAAGCCTCAGGCTTCATGTCGAAGGTATCGATCTGCGACAGTCCACCAGAGAGGAAGATGAAAATCACCGATTTCGCCCGTTTGCCTGGCGCATCACTCGATTCGCCCAGCGCTCGCAACAAGCCCGCCTGTTGCAGGCCAAGCCCCAGCAAACCGATTGAACCGGCCTGAAGCATCGAGCGCCTGGAGAAATAGGGTTGCTGAATTGGTTTTCGTTCAGACATCGATCGGTCGGGATCCTTATGCACAAGTAAAATACACTTTTCACCAGAAAGCGTCGAGAGCGAATCCGCTAGCCTTGCACTATTCTTGAGCTAGTCCGAGTCATCCTAAGCCTGACCGAGGGCGCGCTCCGAATTCTGGATTCAAGGTTGAATGGTCATGGCAGATTGAACTCGCGACGGGGCAGGCGTTAGAATGGACGTCTTGTTCGCCGCCGGTTTGAAAGATGGCGTTGAAAAGCACGACGTAGTTTGTCCTACCAGAATACTCTTCATCGTGATACTTGTCCTGGTAAGTCTGAAGCATTCCCCGAGTGATCTCAATACTCCACCCGACCCACCCGTAAATCTCGCGGGGATTATTGTGGAATGCGTCTGCGAGATCTGCGGCTTGCTCTGCCCTACCACCCCAACCGAGCAATCGAATTTCCACGAACGCCATTGCGACCATGTCGTGCAGTCGGATTCGCTGCGTGTCCGTTGGTAGTGGATCATCACTCATCGCGCTCCCACCCAGAATCCTCAGCAATGTTCTGTAGTTCCTCGAGTTTTGCTTCCAGTTCCGCGCGAAACTCCGGCTTTCGATCGTCCAAGGAGTTGAAGAACGTGTGCAGATTGCTTAGCGGCATCAGGCGGGAAAGTGACCGGATGCAGCCATCGATCTCTGCTCCATACACGTCATGGCGATGTGTGAGGATGTCAGTAATTGGGTGGTCTCCGGGCTTACCGTTTGGCATCGTTTCTTGGGCTAGACAATATGACTGCGGCTCAGTTTTGTCGCTGCCGGATTGAAGATTGTGGGCGTGGCATGTTGGGGTGCATAGCGTGGGCTACTCCGCCACGAGGGCGGAGCCTATCCACATTCATTGATAAACTAATATTCATAATGAAAGAACAAATCCAACATGCCACAAACGACATTTTATACATCGGGTTCGATGTGCACAAGAACTCTATTGCCATCGCCTGCGCATTGTCATCCGATGCCGACGATCCGCAGTTCTACGGTAGCTGCGGCGGCTCGAATCTTGCCGCCGAACGCGCACTCAACCGCATCTGCAAGAAATTCAATGTTACCAGGAAGCAGATTCGGATCGCCTACGAGGCCGGGCCGCCGGGATTGGTTCTCGTGCGCAGGTTACTGCAACTCGGTTATGACACCATCGTCGTCGCCCCATCGAAGATGGAGCGTGCCGCCGGTGAAAAGGTAAAGACCGATCGCAAGGACGCCATCAAGATTGCCCGGCAGTTGCGCAGCAAAATGCTCAAGGGCATCTACATTCCGGAGGTCAAAACAGAAGCCGTTCGCGATCTGTGTCGTGCCCGCACCGATGCCAGCGAAGACTTGCGCCGCGACAAGCAGCGGCTTTGCGCTTTCCTGCTTCGCCAGGGCATGCTCTACGATGGCAAGACCAACTGGACGGAGGCTCACATGCGCTACCTGCGCAAAATGAAACTGGCGATCCCATCTTCGACCAGATCCTCGAAAATTACCTTCAAACCATCGATGACGGGATCAAGCGCGTGCAACTGCTCGAGGAAAAACTTGAGCAAGTGCTGCTCGAATGGAAAGAAGGCGCACCTTATGTCAAAGCGCTCAAAGCATTCCGCGGCCGTTGCTGGTAATTGCCAGCAACGAGTGAGCACTCGTGCTGAGACTGAGTAAACGACCGCGGAGAATCAATTGAACGTGGAACCAGCCCCCGAATTTCAGCATACCAAGTCTGCGGGACTGACCGTCGCGAAAGCGATCAATCATTGGCGAAGCCCCATCCTCAGAGCCCGACGCAGGAGGGATAAACCGCTCACCCTGCATCAACTTTCTGCGTCCACTTCAGCCCTTTCGAAAACTCGAACGCCATCCCAAAAAAACATGGAACAATCGCGCTTTATACCCAGACCTGACCTGAGGGCGACCTTTGATTTCTGGTTAACGATTCGAGCGATCATCACGGTTTCGATTCACGGCGGGGCAGGTCTTGGCGTCCAGAGTCTTGTTCGCCTTTCGGTTTCACGAGGAAGCCATCGGAGTCAGTTTCAATGGCGATGGCATCACGATCCGCCCCTCTGATCTCGTAGAATTGCTTGTGCCCGCCCGCAGCCAACTGGCGAAGCTGCTCTGTCGCATCTGCCCGAAAAGGAAACCTGCCGACGCAAAACTCACCTCCGTTATCGTCCTGTCGATACAGATCCACGTTGCGGAATCGCAATCCCTTCCGAATCCATTCGAGGTCGTCCGTGGTGAATCTGAAGTCCTCACAAATTGCTTCAATCTTCAATTCCAGATCATCAGTTTCGGCGGGCAGCATGATCGTCGTCGCTGCTCGTGGCGCTTGGTAAAGATGGCGGAGCATGTAGTATCCGCCGTCATCCAGGTAGAAGCCTGCAATCGCTGCCCTGCCTAGAACACTCAGCAGTTACTACTGGCTAGGTTCTATAACATTTGGACTTTCACCAAACAAGAAGCGCCTCGCTTGGCTCGGCGCACAACATCAAAGTTCTGCGACAGGCTACAGGGAATGCTTATTGGAAATTGGAAACAAATCGAATCCTGCATGTCTCTCAGTCTGATAGCTTTCGAAGAATACTTTTGGCCAACAGCTCATTCACCTCCCGATGCCTTGGAACCGGTTGCACGATTCCAGTCCGAGGATTCTGAAAAATGTCGTGCTTTCCCCCGTGACGAATCAAGACACATCCCATTTGCTCAATCCGGGAAATCAAATCTCGTCTCTTCACGCCAACTCCAATTCTCCCACTTTCCGAATACCTGGAATCCGTCCAGAGGTGAACTCAACGTACAGATCCCGCAAATGCTCCTTAAGGTCTTCAAGATCAACGCCTTGAGTCCAATAATCTGGATACTCATTCAGGTAGCCGAGGAAATACTCGCCGTCCTCCCAATATGTGAACGTTGATGACATGCCTAGAAATTATATCTTTTTGGGAGCGTCTGGCAAGCGCCATTTTCCAGCCTTTCCAGCCTTTCCAGCGTAACGCTCGCTCTGGTGGGCGATGGGATACAGCAGGCTCGGGTCGATGCGCCCGAGCTTGGCCAGCATTTTGGCATCGAGTTCGTCGCTCTTGCGAGGGTTGGTGTAAATGGCGCGCAGTTTGCAGGCGTTGGCGACGAGAACGTCATGCCCCAAGGTCTCTGAGGAATCGGCTGATCCATGGACTGTGCGATCCCACTTCCATGACTATTCGCGCCGTGGGGAATTTCTTTGAAAGTCGGCGCAGGCTTTCACGATGATTGGTGATCTTACGCGCATCGATAGTTTTGCCGTCGGTATCTATCGCGCAGATGGCGTGCTTCTTATCGCCAAGATCAATGCCAATGGTGAGGCCGGTGAGGTTCGCTCCAAGCGGAACTGGCGGCGCTGCACGTTGCGCAACGGCGGTGGACTTGGACTTAGCAGGGGGATTCGAGTGAGTTTTTGTAGTCATAGGAAGTCAGCGTATCAGGATGCTCTCGCATTCTTCGCTGCCTTCTCATCTAATCTTGATCGGCATTTGTTAGCAACGGTTGCAAACTTGAATGGAGGAGCAATTACTACAAATTTGGTAGATCGTCTCTACATCGCTCCAATCTTCGTCTGGATCCCAGAGGCGCCCCCCTTAACGGGCTCATTATAAATCACCCCACACACGTCCATGTTTCCACCCTCACATGATGGGTTTCGACACTCTTCAGTTGGGATGCCTTGGCAGAGCCAGTGCCATCCGCCAAATCGTGACACATTCGTGCCCGTGTCTTCATCTGCATCTTCTTCCTTGCGGAGCACATCTAAATCTGCAGGCTGATGGACGATGCTTCTACGCGGAAACTCGGATGGATAGTCATCATATGGAAAATCTCTATCCCAATCTAAGGATTCTATCCAATCGACGATGACTGAGTCGCCTTCCATTCGATACGACATCGCAGCGGCGTTGTACTGCTGGCAATAGATGAGCGGCAGTAGCCTGAATCCATCGATACGAATTGGAAACAACGGATCCTCGGTGTCAATGGTGTAGAGGAGGTGGCACGGAGCTTCACCGCCAGGGCACAAGAACTCTATTGCCATCGTTGCCATCGCCTGCGCATTGTCATCCGATGCCAACGATCCTCAGTTCTACGGCAGCTGCTGCGGCTCGAATCTTGCCGCCGAACGCGCACTCAACCGCATCTGCAAGAAATTCAATGTTACCAGGAAGGAAGCAGATTCGGATCGCCTACGAAGCTGGGCCGACGGGATTCGTTCTCGTGCGCAGGTTACTGCGTCTTGGCTACGACACCATCGTCGTCGCGTCATCGAAGATGGAGCGTGCCGCCGGAGAAAAGGTAAAGGACGCCATCAAGATTGCCCGGCAGTTGCGCGGCAAAATGCTCAAGGGCATCTACATTCCGGAGGCCAAAACAGAAGCCGTTCGCGATCTGTGTTGTGTCCGCACCGATGCCAGCGAAGCGAAGACTTGCGCCGCGACAAGCAGCGGCTCTGCGCTTTCCTGCTTCGCCAGGGCATGCGCTAAAACAAATAGTTTGCCAAAAATTAATCCTTGGTGTGCGAACTTCTTTGCCAGCGCCAGCCTAAGAGAAGGCCAGCAAGGCCAATGGGGATCGAAAAACACCAAACTAAGATCCCGTCACCGAACTGGTTATGAAGGAATATCGCCAACAAGACAGAAATCAAAATACACAGATACAAGCGCCATGAGCACCACCAATCGATGATGCCCTCAAAGAGTTCCAGTAAAGCCATCGTTCTTATTTTCTTCGCCGAACAGTGTAGTCATCCCGCCACAAAGAGTAAAGTATCTTCTTTCAGGTGGAATTGATTTTGGGGCATTTCTCGCACAATTTCAAGGAATTACCAAAGTGCCTTGATTGCCTGCCACGCCCACGCTGGCGTCACCTACCTTGGCGGGAGGTGCGGACTCCAGTTACTCATGCAATTGGAAGTTGAGTCGGTGTCCGATCGCCTGTATCGGACGGCTATGGGAAGTTCACAGCTGACATCGGCCACGGGCGAGGACATTACTCGTCGCGGAATTCTTTGCGTCGTCTCGGGCCCTTCCGGGTCGGGGAAGACGACGCTTTGCCATGCGATGCGTGACATTGAAAACTGCTACTACACTGTTTCCTGTACGACTCGTGCACCACGTGGAGATGAAGAGGATGGGGTCGACTACCATTTTCTCAGTGAGGAAGAGTTCGCAGCGAGAATTGAAGCCGACGATTTCCTTGAGCACGCAGAAGTCTTTAGCCGTCGCTACGGAACGTTGAAAAGCGAAGTCATCCCTATCATTGACGCAGGGCGCGACGTGGTGATGGATCTGGACGTGCAGGGTGCTGCGCAGATCAGAGAGTGTGAGGATCCTGCTATCCGCTCCAGCCAGATCGATGTCTTCATCCTTGTCCCGATGACTGAGCTGCGCAATCGCCTTGCGGACCGTGCCACCGAAACTGAGGAACAACTGGCAAAGCGATTGGCGGAAGCAAAAATTGAATGCGCATCATGGGATCTTTACCAATACGCCATTACCAGCACGGACAAGGAAAATGACCGCGCTGCCATGCGCGCCATCATCACCGCGGAACGCAGACGCACTAGCAGACTGACAATTAGGGACGCTTACTTCAGATAGATAAATTCCTTGAGGTTCAGGATGGAATGCGCCAGGTCAACCCATGGCCGGAGCGGATCACCAGTGGCCTCTATTTGCTGAAGCTTAAGCTCTGACTCGAGGTTTCCGATGGCCTCCGCCAGCGCACGTCTACGCTGTAGTTGTGCAGGGCTGAGAGCAGCATCGATTTGCTTCGCACTCACATAATTCCTAAGCCCTGCATCACTCGCTGAAGCAGCCACTTCGTCAGCAGTCAGCGCACGATCAAAAATGCGCGCGCGGTGAATACTTCCCGCCAGCAGGCGTCCTCCGCCGGAAGGAGAATGGCGCAGCCCCAGAAGAACGTGGGCACTTCCTCCCGCGAAAGTCACCAGCTTACCAGTGCGATAGCTCATCCCGTATGCAGAACCATTGCGATACCCTGCGATCGTCCCATCACTGTGGTAGACGATGGTGATACAAACGGGAGCCGACTTCGCTTCTTCTTCCGATTTGCATCCCGCGAAATCTTGGGTGCGGGTAAATCCGTCGCTGCCTGCCATCCATTTGCGCGCAGCACGCTCAGCGAAGACGATGGCGTCAAAAACTCCACCGCCCTGGGTCTCGAGACTAAGGGCTGCGCCACCTTTTTGCTCCAAATTCGCTAATTCGACGACGACCTCCAATGTCTTTTCACTAAGCGGCTTCTGCAAGGCGGAAGAAATTGCATAGCCGCCCTTCCCATCCAATTTCAAGACACCTTCGTGAATCGATGCGCCGCCCTTTAGCGTCAAGTTCAGCTCGCCAATTTGATCCCCAGCGCCCTGCGTAAAATCCCATGCAGCCAATGGTTTCAGATCTGAGGAATTCTTCACATCATCTGACAAGGCTTGTTCGCGCTCAGCCAGCAGCTTTGCCCGAACGGGATCAAGAATCCCGGCGAGTTCGGTGCCAGAGTCGAAAAGCTGGCGTTGAGTTTCCACAGTGCGTTTCTGTGCACTTTTCATTTCCAGTGTCGTCGCGGCGACGAATTCAACAGCCGCTGCAGTCTCCACTGCGGAAGGACTACGCCCCAGTGCCCTGACAAACATCTCAACGATGCGGTCATTGACATTCCTGGCTCCCGCCTCCCCATGGTTTGCATTACTTGCCCACTCACGCGCAGCATTTTTGACAAAGGCATCATTCATCATGGTCAATGACTGCGCTGGCACATTTGAGGCATCGCGTGCTCCCTGAGTGCTATTCGGAACGGGCGCATCGAACACACTTAGAAATGGATCAAGCGCATTGCGAATCACTCTAACATAGACACTACGTCGATCTGAATCCCCGCCCACTGGCGGCCCGAACTGATCTGGATTAAGTCGTCCGGAAACCGATAGAATACTGTCACGAATAGCCTCCGCCTCGAGTCGCCTCACGGCCCAATGAGACAGCAGCGCATTCTCAGGATCGCGTTCCATGGCGATTTCGGTCGCAATCGCACTGCGCTGGAACGCTTGTGAAGTCACCAGCAGTCGCAGCATTCTCTTCATTGACCAGCCACCATCGCGCATGCGCCGCGCTAGAAAATCGAGCAGTTCCGGGTGCGTAGGAAGTTCCCCCAATCGACCGAAATTATCTGGCGTAGTGACAATTCCCTGCCCAAAAACGTGATGCCAGAGTCGATTGACGATGACTCGTGCAGCCAGCGGATTTCCATCGACGATGTCCTCCGCAAGCTCAAGACGCCCGCTCGTCCCGTCAGGATAAATGCGCGCGCCAAAGGCATCGAGAAACCTGCGCGCCACTGGCTCGCCCGGTTGCTTGTGGTCACCACGCTCGAACAATGGCTGCAGCACAGGTTCCGCTTCAACGATTCCTGGAATGCGCGCGGGATCGTCCAGCTTTTGCTCTAACTCGCGAAATTCCATTACTAGCGGTGCCACTGACGGCAGTCCGTCGAGCGTGTTTGGCAACAGGTCGGCTGACACGAAGTAATCCAGAAAACGTGCTTGTGAATCAGTGAGAATGCCCATTTCCCAGGCTGCACTACTCTGCATGATGGCCTGCGAGTAGAGCCGCGCCAACTCATGTGCATTCTCGGGCGCAGCAGTTTTTTCTGCAGCCTCAAAAAGCGGGGCTACGTGTTCGGCAAGGTGATCCTGAGGCGTGGGTTCTCCTTCGGCGACAAATATAAGATCAGTCACCGCAGCCATTGAACGCAGACTATTCGCACGTCCCAACACTGGCGAGTCCGCCGCAGTCGCCACCTCTACATTGACGGTATCGCCTTTCCAGTAGTTAAGATCCCACGACTGCCACCCCCATTTGCCGTCGTCCATTCGGCGAATGGGATAGACCGTGCCATCCCGTGGGTAATGTTGCACCACGTAACGCATGATCGATTGCCCGGAACCCACCGCCCTGACAAAGACACGCATATTTTTATCCAGCATTACTTTGGGCGAATTGAATACCGCACTGTCCCGAGTTGTGAGCGCGTGTGATAACAATCCGCCAGGGAAAATACCACCGACGACCTGCTCGCCATCCGCCAGCAGATGAAACTGCCCGACGGAGTTTTCATCACCATGTTTCGGCGCTCCAGTTCCGTGCATGAACCACTCGCCAGCAGCGTCCGCATCACTCAGTTTCCAGCGATGCTGGTAGGCAAATTTTTCCTGAAGCGCAAGTTCGGCAGCGCTCGCTTTCCAGGCATCTGACAATACTTTCCAGCCCTTCTTAAATTCCTCGCCCTTCTTGTCTTTCAGCTGGTTCCATGCGTGCAGGGGCATCTCCCGCTGGGTCGCATTCTCGATCATTGAAAACCACGAGGCTTCCGGTTGCAGTAGATGATCCACGATCGGCTCAGCACCCCAACTGGCAACCAGTCGCTCACGAATCATGACTTTCATGCGGCGCATCACTGCCCTTGGCCCACCTGTAGATTCCATCACATTGACAGAAAGAGTCGCCGGGCGGTTGCTGGCCATGATGCCGAACATTGCATAGAAATCTGCCTGGCTGATGGCATCAAACTTATGATTGTGACAACGTGCGCACGAAACCGTCAGTCCAAGAAACCCCTTCGTTACCACATCGATCTGATTGTCCGTGAAGCGCACCAGCTCATCCAGTGCATCGGTAGGAGCGAATCCATGCTGCACCATGCGATAGTGAGCAGTGCCATAGGCGCTTTCGTTGCGTCCATCAATGATACGCGGCGATTCCAGCAGATCTCCGGCAATGTGTTCGCGCACCAGTTGATCATACGGCACGTCGTCATTGAGCGCCCGGATCAAGTAGTCACGGTAATGCCATGCAAATGGGATCGCCGGATCACCTTCACTACCGTGCGTCTCTGCATAGCGAAACCAGTCCATCCAATGCCGCGCCCAGCGCTCGCCAAACGCGGGCGACCCTAACATTGAATCCACCAGTCCTTCCCATGCGTTCACAGCCCGATCGTTCACAAATTTTTCTACTTCCTCTGGCGAAGGCGGAAACCCAGTGAGCACAAAGCTCAAGCGACGGATCAGCGATCTGCGATCGGCGATCGCAACGGGCTCGATTCCGGCAGCTTTCTGCGCGGTGCCCAAAAATTGATCGATCGGATTTTGCGCGCTCTGCTCGGTGGAAATGGAAGGAACTGCGATCTCCTGAATCGGCTGAAAACTCCACCATTGCTTGCGCTGCTCCATGATTCTAGTCCAGTCGGAAGCTGCTGCTACCTCCGCTGCAGACGGCGGCGCATCCCTGGGATCAGGCGCGCCCATGGCAATCCATTTTTCAAAATCGACCACAATCGATGCGCTAAGCTGCACCCCTGCTTTGGGCATTTTCAGATCATCTCGCACATGCTTGATCGCGGTGATCATGAGACTCTCCTCCGGTTTTCCTGGTACTACGACTGCCCCACTGTCGCCGCCCTTTAACAATGCGGCACGGTGATCAAGCACCAGTCCAGCACGTTGTTTTCCTGCCGTCGAGTGACATTCATAGCACTCACTTGCCAACACAGGGCGAATTTTCGACTCGAAAAATTCGCGTTGTGGCGGGGTAATCCCAAACGACAAAGTAGCTACCGCCAACGACATAGCGAAAGCGATCAGCAGAATTCGGAAGGAACAAAAATATCTCATTGTGAACGGATGAGGATAGATAGAGCAGCAGACTCAATGCAAGCCCAGTAGTAGTGGCAGTTGCAAAGGAAGACGAAGGCTACAGGGCGGCAGATGCCGCAGGGAATACGGCTCAAGAGTGGCGTGTTTTTTCCAGCGGTAAGGGGAATTGGGAACTAATCACTATTGCCCGGTTGCTTTTGGGGGCTGAATTTCCGAGGTCAATGGTTGATCAGTCCACTCTCATTGAAATGCCATTGAATCGAAATGGTGACAGGATTGAGTGAAGATTGCGACCTCCACGTGCAACATCCTATAATTAATTTAGGTTAACCTTGACAATTCTAGTAGATTCATGAAGCTCCGCTTGGCAAAAAATCATCTTCAATCCAACCTATTTTCACCAATGAAGTTTCTAGTCACCGTCTCTCTCACTGCAGTTGCAGCCATCACATCCGCATACGGCGGACCAAGTGATCCACTCGCTTACAGTAATGCGATGCCAACGGTAGAGCCACAAATCGAAATACCAGAAAGCTTTGAGGCTGGCCGCGGACTGATCACGCTTGAAGGCCCATCGGGAATGTTCATGAACCCGACGTCGGCGACACTTCCACGCAATACCTTCACTCTGCAATATTGCTTTTTTCTTCCACAAAACAATTCAGACGTTGTCGGCCACGGATTACTTGCTGCCTATGGTGTCACGGATTGGTTAGAGCTTGGTGCCTCCGGCAACTACATTGATCTCAATGCTGGCGCTGACGACGAACTCACCGGTGCTGGCCCATTTGCTCGCGTGCGTTTGATTGAGCCAGATGGCTTCATCCCGCAAGTATCGATTGGTGGATACTCTCGCTTCAGCAGCGACGATGGTCTGCCAGATAAGGTGGGTGCCTTCGCAGCCGCTTATACGCGCATTCCTCTGGACGAAGCAGGATTTGTAAAGTCACTGGGTTTTCACTATGGCGTTCGCAATGTCTGGCTTGACGGTGCAGATGATACCTTCAATGGCTTCGTCGGTGCAGAGCTGCAGTTCCCATACCGCTTTTATATCATCGGTGAAGTTTCTACAAAAGATTCCGATACCCAGGCAGAGGTTCCTTACTCGTTCGGCGTTCAATGGAGAGCGGCTGGTGTCAATATCAGCGTAGCTGGAATCCAATCCGGCAACCTTGACGACCCAGGGTTCTACTTCGGCATCGGTTACGGTATCACGTTCTAATTCGTCACGGCGGCAAGCATACAGACAGGCAGTGCGCGGTAGCATCCACAGATTTTTCACCATTCTTTTTGGTGCGATCTTGACCCTCCACCTCATCGGGTGTGAGTCACTGGATACTTCTGCACGTGGTGAAGGCACTGGAATTCAGATTGGCGGTGCGATTTATGCCGCCATCAAATACAAGCAACTGACCGATCGGGAAGCCGAAATGGTGCGCATCGATGCACAGCGCGTGTTTGACAGGAAAGTTGAAAGGGAAGTTCAAAAGCAGAGAGCAAAAGCAAAACCGCGCTCGAAGCCAAAACGTCCGTCGACTCCTGTAAAACCCAAGCCGACGCCAAAGCCAAAGCCTTCATCACCTAGTAGCCCCAGCCGCCCGGCACCAAGGCCCAAGCCGACTCAACCGACTCAACCGACTGCACCTCCTACGCCTGCACCTACTACCCCCGCGCCTGACACCGCTGCCGAAGATGCCGCTCTTGAGATAAAGATTCGGCAAGTGGCGGTGCGAACCGTCAAAGCGAAGTATGGAACCAATATCGCTGTCCCGGTGAAAACTCCGGACAACAAAGCTGTGGTCGCCTTTGCCACAGTAGTGGGCGAAAAAGTATCACTGACGACAAGGACGGCGTATGAGCTGAATATTTCAGGTGCACAGATCGCGAAGGCTGCGAATCGAAATTCCCCGGTTCGCCTGGATGGAGCGAAGTACGCGCTTCTTGACGAGACGACAGTGTCGATTTCCAAACCCTGATTTTCATTTTGATCCGCCCTCGCAGGAAGGGGCTAGCAATGCATGTGTGGATTCTCTCTACCAGAGGTAGACGCGCGCAATTCGGAGCAGATTTCCGAAGATGATGCGGCGTTTTTCCGTGAGCACGGAGTGCTCCTCATGAAGAATGTGGTCAGCTCGGAAGAGCTGATCCGACTGAAAGAGGAATCTCTAATACTGGTCGAGAAATCGATGGATCCCAACCTTGAGGATCCCGACTTCAAGTTTTCAACGCACCCGTCCACGGATGCCCGTGTCCCCTTCCGGATCGACTACCTGACGGATAAAATGCCGACCGCGCGCGTGCTGCTGGCGCATCCGTTTATCCTTCGATCGGTCGAACTCCTGTGCGGAAAGAATTTTATTCCGACATGGGAGAGTAAAGTGTTCAAGCTTCAGGGCACAGGAGCTGTGGTGAACTGGCATCGTGATGCCGGCCCTACACTTCCAGACGAAGCCCCCGTATTCTTTGCCGATTTCTACCTGGACGATGCCGATGAAACCACCGCGCTGCGCGCCATTCCGGGATCACAGAAATGGTCGCGAGAGACGGCGATGGACCGCATCAATGCACTAAATGAGGCGGACCAATTCGACGGCGATGACATCGTCGTCCTGCCAATGAAAGCGGGTGATGTGCTGTTTCACAATGTGCACACGCTGCACGGATCCCCCGCCGCCAGTAGTACGCTGCGCCGAGTGATTTACTTTGCCTTCCGCTCGATCGAGGTCGAGAAAATCACCAGCCCGCGAATGCCGCAGTTTATCCCAGCGAAGCAGCGAGTTCTGGACGCTTGCCTCAATGCCCGGGCAGATGCCCCATATGTACAGGACGGCGAGCGCTCGTTCACCTATTCGCCAGACTCCGAGTGGGCACCGCCCGCTCGCGGAAAAGACGAGGGGGATCTCAATTATCGTATCCCTCATATCGAGCTCTGATGGAAGCAGGGCTCCAGAGAGTAGAGCACCGACTCGATATTCGCGTCTACCTTGAGCTCTCGAACTACTGAGCATATTATTGATTGTGAGTCAGTTACCACTTCTCCTATGAAGTTGGCCCAAGACCTGCATAGAGTAATGCTGTGCTGACCGAAAACGAATCTACTTCTGCTGCTACCTCATCCATGGATAACCCAGACCATCCCGTGAATCTGCTGGACCAACAGTGCCTGCAAAACATAGCGAGACGCGCGGCGACTCTGGAAGAGCGCATCGCCGCGGGTGCCGAATCCAACGAAGCAGCTAAGGACGAGAATCGGCTGCACACCTGGAAAAAGTTAGTAGCGCGTGGCGACGAGGAAGCCTTTGAGCGACGCCTCAGCTGGGATCAATGGAGCCTTGCGCAAGCCCACTCCTCACTAACTGAGAGCCTGGAAATTTCAGTAGAGCCGCAACCTTACCTCAAGTTTCTGAGCAAGCTTGAAGGGGGCAACTGGCGCGACGCCGAAATCACTGATTGCATCGCAGACTTTGCTGACCATTCCGAAGAACTCCCATTCATTCCATTTTACCTTCCCCTCTTAAGAGCGGCTCGCGCTGCTCTGTTGGAATCGGGAACGGAAGCTCTTGAATTGCCATTCATTGAGGCCTTCGAATCAACGTTACTGACTGAGCTAACTCAGCTGGCCACACGACCACTGTTCGAAGCCTTCAAACAGTTTCGCATTACTAACACTACCACTAAAACTTCGAACGACGCACACTACCGCCAGTTCCTCGAACACCTGCTGAATCAGGGCGGCGCCGCTGAGTTCTTTCAGGACTATGCAACATTGGCTCGATTGATGAGCTACACTGCGACATCACTGGTCGCCGTGGTCGCTGAGATCGCTGACCGGCTGAATGCTGATCGGCAGCTCATCTCCGAGCATCTTTCAGGAGGAAAGCAACTCGGGAAGCTGACAGCTGTCTCCAAGCCCTTGTCCGATCGACACTGTGGCGGACGAAGGGTCTACCGCCTTGATTTTGAGAATGGGATTCATCTGATTTATAAGCCTAAGGATGTTGCCCATGAGCATTCGTTCGGTGCGTTTGTCGACCAGTTGCGTGAAAGCGGAATGAAGGATGCCCCACGGACGCCTAAAGTGTTGTGCTGCGACGGCTACGGTTGGGTGGAATTTGTGCAGCAAGAGGAAATCGCTTCTGAATCTGACCTCGACACTTACTACCGCAGCGCAGGGACATTACTGGCACTCGTCTATCTTCTGGATGGAAACGACTGCCACATGGAAAACGTCATCGCTACTCGCGCCAGCCCCGTGCTGATCGATGTAGAATCCCTGCTGCAGCCACGCTTACCGCAAAAGTCCAGTAGCGGCACATTTTCCCTGGCTGCACGACGCGTGCGAAACTCTGTTCTCAGCACTGGCCTGCTGCCTCAATGGCAAACCAATCGCCTTGGCGTTTACTTCGATACCAGCGGCTACAGCGGCACTGGCGGCTATGCATCGGCTCAGACGAAACGCACATGGCTCAACGTCAACAGTGATGACCTCACCTTCACCGAGCGCAATCCCATTGCTACACCGGAATCCAATCTGCCGTTGTTCAAAGGCAGTCCGCAGTCAGCCAACGATCACCTCGACGCGCTAGTGACAGGATTCCAGGATGCGTGCACTTTCATCATTGAGCAGAAGAAAAATGTCAGGTCTCACCTGCTGGGGATGTTCGATAGCCCGACACGGCTGATTTTCCGCGCCAGCACCCACTATGGCCAACTGTTGCATCAGTCACTGGGGTCGAAATGTCTGCAATCAGGAATCAACCGCAGCATTGCTCTTGAAAACGTATTTCTGGTGGCTGCCGCATCTACCACAAAGCCACGTTACTGGCCGATCCTGAAGCAGGAGAAGACCATGCTCGAGCAACTCGACGTCCCCTACTTTGCGATGAGCACCTCCAGCTGCGACCTCACCTTGAATGGCGAAGTCATCTGCGAGAACTTCCTGGACTGCTCTGGCAAAGACCGCATTGCTGATCGCCTGAGTAGCCTTTCGAACGAGCAAGTTGCCCAACAAATTGAGCTGATTCGTTCTTCGTTTGTCACGCCTGATCATATGTCTTCGCTGGCAGATGTGGGCAAAGGTGCGGACGCCATCGTAGCGCAGGTCAAGCCAGTGCATCACGACAGCCTACTAGCTTCTGCTGAGTGGATCGCCAACTCCCTGGCCAGCAATTCCATCCGCGGTCGTGACGGCTTTACTACATGGATGGCTCCTGCTTACCTGCAGCCAGACCCGCAGAATCAACGCGGCGTCAGCTACTACGTCTACAGTGGTTGCGCAGGGATTGTCATGTACCTTGCTGCTGCAGAGAGCGTGCTCAAGAAGGGTGCCTATCGCGAGTTGATCGCCAGTGCCATCAAGCCAATCGAGAACATCCTGCACAGCAAAGATGTGGCGAGCCTTCTCGGCAAGGAAGGCATCGGTGGTTGCAGTGGTCTGAGTTCACTGGCCTACGCGCTCACCTGCGTCGCACGCTACATGGAAGATGATCACTACATCGAAATCGCCAGCGCACTGTGCGATCATATCACTCCAGAGCGCATTCTCGCGGATCGTTCACTCGACATCGTCGGCGGCAGCGCAGGGGCGATCCTTTCCCTGCTGACTCTTTTCGAGGCAACCAAAGATCCGAAAATTCTCAACACAGCAATTGCCTGTGGTCAGCACCTGTGCGATCAAGCAGTGGAAAATGAAGACGGCAGCGTAGCCTGGCGTTCGGATCCTGATGGTCTGTTGCTCGCTGGATTTTCCCATGGCACTGCAGGCATGGCAATGGCTCTTGCGCGCCTACACGCGGCAACGAATACGCCGCATTTTCTAGAGACCGCCTGGAAAGCGATTCAATACGAACGCACTGTCTACGATTCTGATGAACGCAACTGGCCGGCATTCTTACCACAGGGACATAAGAGATTCATCAATACCTGGTGCCATGGTGCTCCGGGTGTTGCGCTCGGACGGCTGGGTTGCCTCGACCTTTTTCCTGAAGAGTCTCGGCAGAGCATGATGCAGGAACTTCGGGTCGCTCTCGACACAACAGTCGAAGCAGGAATCACCCAGATCGACCACCTCTGCTGTGGAAACCTAGGCAGGATCGACATTCTCTTTACCGCAGCGCAGCAGCTGGCTGACCAGCGCTTGAAAGAGATCGCAATGGCTGGCGCGACACTGGTCTTGCAGCGAGCACAGGCCAACAAAGCGTTCAGCCTGGCGACGGATCCTCAACGCAACGCCTGCTTCCAACCTGGATTCTTTCGCGGCATCAGCGGCATTGGATACGCGTTGTTGCGACTGGCAGAGCCAGAAAAAGTGCCCAGCGCACTACTGTGGGAAGTCCCAAGTTAATCTTAACACCCTTACATTTTCACTATCACCCGCAAGAAACTCGAACTAGCCATGCACGCTCCAACGATTGACACTGAACCCCAGCCGCACGCGCTGGATAACGCCCACGTTCTCGATAGCGAGGAATGCACCAAACTTCGCCAGCAGATTTTTGATCTGCGCGAACACTGGGTGCAACGCCATCCACAGGTGCCATTCTACACGCTGGGAACCGCCAGTTATCTCGATGCCAATGGCGGCCAGTATGCCAGTTATCTCACCAAGAAAGAGGCGACGAATCCGATTCTCATCGATCATTTCACCTGGTTCTATGACCGTGTCCTGGAGCGCGCCAGCGCGCTATTGAATGCACCTGCCTGCTATGACGATCGACTGGCCCGCCCCGGCTTCCACGTCTACCTTGCCAATCCAGCATTCGGACAACCGGTTGCCAAGATCCATTGCGATCTGCAATATCAATCGATCGACTGGACGGGATTCGATGTCGCCAAGGGAGATGACGAGGAACATATTTCCTTCACCATTTCGATCCGACTTCCTGCCTGCGGCGGCGGCTTAAACTATTGGGACGTGGATCACCAGCAAGCAAAGGACGATCCCAATGCTGCAAAGCAAAAATTCGACAAAGACAAGCCGCTGTTTCATCCCTACGAGCAGGGCAGCATGGTGATTCACTCTGGAAAAATGATCCACCAGGCGTCGATCATGAAAGACGTGCAACCCACTGATGAGCGCATCACCATGCAGGGCCACGGCATTCGCATGAAGGACGGATGGTTGCTCTACTGGTAACAATCACCTGCACCACTCATTTCGAAATCCGCCACTTTTTTCACGACCATGATTCAAACGAAAGTCCTCACCAGAGAAGCTGCTGAACCACTGCAGCACATGACGTTTCCGTCTTACAAAAACTTGTTAAATCCAGAGGCGACGTTTGATTTTGAAATCATCCCGATTGTCGCGATCGAGAACAATGACATTGTTGGACTGGCGTTGACCGCAATGCCCATCGCCGAAGGTGACACGCGTGACCCTTCATTGCTGTCAGTCTTTGTCGATCCTGCAAGTCGGCATCGAGGGATTGGCACTCAACTGGTTGCTGCCTGTGGTGCTACAGTGGCAGAACGTGGAGGAAAAACGGTCGCTACTAAATACGTGGACAGCAAGCCTGGGATTCGACACTTTGAGAAAATCATGTCAAAGTGCGGTTGGGACGATCCGATCTCGCGCATGCTGGTGATCAAGTGTGCGCAAAAAGTGCTGGAAGAGAAAGCGCCATGGCTTCGCCGCAGGAAACTTTCCCCCAAGTTTGAAGTGCTGGACTGGGTCAATGTTAGTGAAGAGCAGAGAGAAGAAATCAAGCGCTCGCATGCAGAGGAAAAATGGATCGCCGAGGACCTGGTTCCTTTCGATCACGAAAAAAATCTGGATAAAAGGACAAGTGTCGCCCTCGCCCTGCACGGCAAAATTGTTGGATGGGTCATCAATCACATGGTGAACGCTGATACCGTTCGATTCACCTGTAGTTTCGTGCGCAAAGACCTGCAGCGGATGGGCAGAGTCTTCATTCTCTATCAGGCTGCATCAGATCGAATGGAGAAACACGGCATCCTCCACTGCATGTGGACGGTTCCTACTCATCATCCGGGAATGTATAATTTCGCACAAAAATCGATGGTTCCGTTTTCGATTTCCAGCCACGAATCACGAGGCGCCATGTGGCAGTTGCCTCTGCCCAAAGTGTAACGATTCGCCCGTCACTTCTTCTTCCCAAAGACTTTCGACAGCCAGTAACCTGCGGCTTCCGTGACTTGCGCCATGATACCCTTGCCGCCTGAGCTTTCTGTTGACGGTTTCTCGGCAGTCGTGGTTGGGCTCAGGACTGACGGCGGCTTTTCAGCTGTAGAGACCTTTGGATCAGAATCAGACTTACCACCGAACCAATACTTTAAGGCGTAGCCGACGGATCCAAAGAATCCCTGATTCTGCTCTGATTCGACTGCTTTCGCAGCGGCTCTCTTCGCGGCGTTTAAATCCAGCACTGCGGTAGATTTCGAGTCCGCAGGGGTCGTTGCCGTTGTCGCTTCTGTAGCCTCTGAGGTTGCCTTTTTCGCTTCTTCTTCAGCTTTTGCAGCAGCAGCAGCTTTCGCCTCTTGTTCTGCCTTCGCAGTCGCCTCAGCTTCGGCTCTGATCTTTGCTTCCTGCTCAGCCTTTGCAGCTTCAGCGGCTTGTTGCGCCTCGTGCTTTGCCTTTGCAGCTGCTTGCACCTGCGCTTCTTGCTCCGCCTCAGCAGCCTCAGCTCTGATCTTTGCTTCCTGCTCAGCCTTTGCAGCTTCAACGGCTTGTTGCGCCTCGTGCTTTGCTTTTGCAGCTGCTTCTTCCTCAGCCTCAGCCTCAGCCTCAGCCTCAGCCTCAGCAGCCGCTTGCGCCTGCGCTTCTTCCTCAGCCCGCTTTGCTTCAGCCGATGCCTTTGCTTCTTGCTCCGCGTTCGCTACAGCAGCAGCTTTTGCATCGGCATCTTTCTTCGCTTTCGCAGCTTCGGCAGCGGCCTTGGTTTTCGCAGCATCTGCGGCCTTCGTTTCCTTTGTGTCCTCCTCGTTTGCTGCGGCGGGTTGCTCAGATGAGACACCTGGCAGCGGAGGCATCGAAGGGAAGGAGCTTGGAGTGGTTGGTTTGGTCGACGCCCCGCCCAGAGGTAAACTGCCCGGATCCGGAATGGCGCTCAGTGCCTTCATCGCACTGTCCCGATCTCCCAGCTCAAAAACTTTTAATTTGGTAAATCCACTGACGCGAAAAACTTCGACAACATCATCACTGGCGCCGATGACAAAGAGCTTGCTGCCGTGGCGACTCAGCCTTTTAGCAAGGCTCAGGACAGAGCGCAGCACTGGGCTGCTGATGAACGTGACGCCTGCAAAATCGAGGATTACTTTATTGCGTTTGGCCTCATCGACAGCTTCACGCAAGTTGGACTCAAATTCAGCGGAGGCATCAAAGGCGAGCCTCCCTCCTACTGAAATGATGTCGATCGCGCCGACTTGTTCCAAACTAAAATTCATCCTGTAAGCAATGGAATTCTGGATTCAGGAATCGACGGAAGGCAATTTAGGCAATGATGATACGCCCGATTTTTTAGAAACTGATTCGGTAGAATCTGAGGACTCACCGAGGGCGCTGATGGCTCCCTCGCGGTCGCTCATTTCGAAAACTCCCAGGCTGATGAACCCACTGACGCGAAAGACTTCCAGCACATCATCTGTGGCACCGACCAGGAATAATCTTCCTTTCTGCCGCTTCAATCGTTTCGCCAAAGTGAGGATCGAACGAAGAACTGGGCTACTGACAAAGCTGACGCCCGAAATCTCAAGAATGATTTTGTTGTGCTCACCCTCATTCAATGCCGTTCGCAGACTGGTGTCGAATTCAGCGGAAGCATCGAACGCGAGCCTTCCTGTTACGGTGATGAGATCAATGTCTCCGATTTGTTCCAATGTAAGATTCATATCAATGTAGTAAGCGTGCCCGCAGGCAATCGTTAAGACCCGGAAGTAGTGCTCTTTTTCATTATATTACAGTTCCAGCCATTCACAACACTATGAGACGCCGAGCTGAGCATTTGCCGCACCATAAAGAGCCCACGCCCGCCTATGGCAACGTCTTCCAGCTCGTCTTCGTCTGATTCGTGTCCGAGATTCTCCGCAAGTTTTTTAGTCCACGGGTCGAAAGCAGGCGATTCATCCTTAAGCGTCATATGCAGCCCTTCGTCAGGATGAAAAGTGAGATCCAGGATGATGCGAAACCCTTTCTCTCCCGCGTATTTAATAATATTTGAGACGAGCTCATCGTAGGCAAGTTTCACTGCGAGGTTGTGCGCAGCGGGCATTCGCTGACAAATAGTCGATCCTTCAAAGAGTTGGTGAAAATCTTCCAGCCCCTCATTGGAGGCCGTCGATTCGAACCGGAATGTTTCACTTTCTGCGTTCACGTGTTCTGGGTTCAATCGGGAAAGCGCACGCGCAGCATGGTAAAGTCATCCTGAAGTTCGGCGCCCTCCAGAATCTGTTGGGTGCGCTCGTAAAGGTAATCGACTTCGCCATCCTGCATCGATCCAGTCGACCGGACTGCCGCCACAAATTGCTCATAGGGCCACATTTCGCCGTCAGGGCGCTCGATTTCGAACGCACCATCCGACAAGACGTACAATTTTCCGCCAGCCGGAACACGCACTGCAGCATTCTCATACTCGAAGTCGTCCATGTGCCCGATGATCAAGCCATCGGTGCTTAGTTCCGTGCAGTGGCTGGCACGGTTAGGATCGATGAGCAATGCTGGTGGATGACCAGCGCTTGCGTAAACCAGACTCTTTGTGGAACGCTGATAGATGCCGTACCAAACGGTGAACGTCATGTCGTTCTGAGTCTCCATCTGGAACGCTCCATTGAGCCCGGTGAGGACGGCCGCAGGATTACCAAAGTCAGTATCAGGCAGAATCTGCGCTCGCACTGAGTTCATGGCAGAAATCGAAAGCAATGCTGCACCAGTGCCATGCCCCACAACATCCAGCAGGTAGATTGCAAAGCGATCTTCATCGATCCAGTGATAGCCAAATGCGTCGCCTCCCAGCTGCGCAGAAGGTTTCAACTTCCAGCTGACGTCGATTTCGCCAGTAAGCGGTGGCGGCAGAACTTGTCGAACGTAATGCTCAGCATCAGCCAGTTCCTTCTCCATCTGCTCCTCTCGAAGCCGCAGCTGCTTGAGCGCGGACTGGTGAGCAGTAGAAGCTGCTGCCGACAGACAAAAGCTGGCCACCAGCAAGGCACTGAGTCTGGCGTCCTCGGTAAAGTCACCATCCCATTGGTACCACTCGAAGGAAACGATCCCCTTCAATCCACCCTGCAACAATGGCACACCGAGCACTGCCGCAGTGCCAGCATCAGCGAATCCAAGATCCCTGAGAATTGGCATGGCCGGACTGTCTTCCGTCTCAAATGCTGCATGAGGATCAACGGTGAGGCGATCAAAGTAGAACGGACAAAAGCCGGGCTGAAAATTCTTCTTTTGAGCACCATGGTCGTCCGCCTGTCGTGCAACGACCACAGTACGAGTGGCGACCGATCCTTCGGAATCCATCAGCCAGATCGACACGCGATCGCAGCGCAAAACGTTCAGACCATTCTGGGCGACCGCTTGAAGGCAAACTCGCAGATCTGGATCCTGAAAATCACGGCAAAGGTAGACTTCGCTGAGCAGGCGTAGCCCCAGGATAGACTGCTCTACATCAGGTTCAACTTCCCCGGAAACCAACGTCTGCTCACCACTGCGGACGATGGTCAGTCCGAGAGTCCGCTGAATTGCTCCCGTCCCAACGTCTATGACACGCAATCCGCTCAACGTCTTAGTGTTTCCTGCGGGCAAGTCTGCCAGGTGCCGTTTGAGAGCTATTTCATCTCCACGGTGAAACGAAAGACAAAATGCTGCGAGTGTCGACGGTGGCTCGCTGGATCCCAGCAACCTTTCGCTTCCATCATTGCTCCAGACAAGCCGATCGAATGCATCAAAAACCATGATACATCCGGGTAACTTCGCCAAAGCAACCGGAGCACCATCCACTTGCGAAGCCTCTTCATTCCATTTCTTGCTTTGATGCGAGGATGAAAATCCACCAGACTCAAACGACTGCAGGGACTGCTCTCCGGCCATTTCCCAACCCGGCACAACAGTATCCGCCCGGTAGTCATCATCCATCTGAGTAAGAAACGTAAACTGCACTTCTTCCACTGTGATCACGCTTTGCTCACCGAGCGCGTAGGGTTGCCCCGGCAGCATTTCTTCTTCATTGATCCAGGTAAGATTTCGAGCAGTGGGGCAAAGGCAGGCAGCCCACTCGCCCTCCACCACACTTACTTCAATGTGCCGCCTTGATAGAACCGCTGCGCCTCGAAAATAATCTACAGCCACTGTCCCCTCTCTTCCGATTACATCTCCCTCTGAGCACTCCCAGGATTGCCCGCTTACGCTGAGGAACAATCGAGTTTTGAGCTTTCCCAGGGGAGTATTCATTCAAGAAGGACAGACTGGCTGGCTGACACTAGAACGCTGGTCTGTCGGAGTATCTTGATTGTTTGACGCTCCGCCCTTTGATCGATCCAAAGGAGTCTTTGTTGTAGTTGTGTCGATCAGAATAGATCTCTGCAACACCATCGACGATCACATTGCCGCCGGCATCTACTTCCACCGTTTTACCGGCCAACTGGGCAAGCTCAGTCTTCAGGTTCACGTTGTTCCTGAAACGTAACGTGGAAGATCCCTCCGCATAGAGTCGCAGCAGTGCTCCAGCATCGATGGTACTATTGTCGATCAGGATTGCATCGCGACCTCCAGAGTTAAAGGCGCGCGCTTTCACCAGATCCGCCAGCAGGCTGCTGTCACGAATACTGATCATCGCATCCATCCCTGGGTCTCTAGTATCAAGCAAGAGCGAATTACCAGCTTCAAGACGTGATCCGCTAATCGAAATGTTGCCACCGGAACTGTTCAATGTCGTCGCGGCTCCCTGTGCCAGCGCAAGCAGCTGGCTGGAATTCTGAATATTAATCGTGACTGGTGCGCCATCGGAACTCTGCAATTGCACATCGCCAGCCTCGCTACTCAGCAATGAGCCATCGACATCGATTACTTCTGCTGCGCGCACCTCAATTCCCCCATTTCCGTTCACGCTGTCAGGAGCGCTCATGATCGAGGAATCGGCTATTGTCACAGTGCGGCCGGATAAGGTGAATGCTGAGCCGATGAGTTCACTCATCGCGGTAATACGAAGTGAGCCCCCTGCCTGAAGATTGGCGCGAGGTGAATTGAGAATCGCACCTTCCAGCGAAATATTCGCAGAGGATTCCCCTTCTTCAATATTCAGTATATCGATTACGGATGAGGTCAGCGATGCATTCGAGACCATCACCTCTCCGCCAGAAAATTGCTCCAAGCGAAGTGCTGGCGCATTCAGTAGTGTGAGCTGATGCGACTCAGACACCTCAAGAGTTGAAATCGCACTCCCCTCTTCCAGTGAGATTCGGCCACGCGAGCTGAGAATCAACTCACCGCCATTTGCACTAAAAATTCCCTGTGCGACATCGAGTTCTCCTCGAACTGTCAGATCGCCATCCGTGGAAAACTCGACAACATCAAAATCAGATCCGATGCCATCAACAGTCGGAGATTGTTCAAATATTAGATCAGGACTCTCGTCTGGATTATTCTCAACGAGAAATAACCATTCCTTCGGCCCATGTGCATCACCAGCGATCGATTCACCACCGGTCACTTCAGCTGGCAGGCGCCCTGACCGCAGTGAACGCACATTGTCAGGTGAGAACTCAGTGGAATCATCAACGTAATACGGCACGGTGCCCTGACGATTGCGAGGATCCTCGCCACCACCGGGCGTTGGAGTGCCCCCTCCACCATCCCCATCCCCATCAGGCGCAGGCTCGACTTCCACTTCATCCCGTTGTCGTTCGACAGCCCTCTCAAAATCTTCTGTGACTTGCAGACCATCCCCAATCAACACTAACTGCGTAGGGGCGACAGCGCCACTCAGGATCAGCTCTGCTTGAACTGAGGCAACCCGACCAATGCGACCACTCCAGCTGAAATCGGGAAAGCGCTCACTCAGCAAGACCGCTGTAGTAATCAACCTCTGGAGATCAATCTCAACTGGCTCAGGTAGACGTTTTTCGGAAGGATTGATGATGAGCATTTGCCCTTGCGGCAACGTCACCGACTCACCAAAAGTGGCCTTCAACTTGACCGTGACGGTACCCTCGATACAGACGATCTTGACGTATTCCTGCGGCCGGTAGGACACCTGCATCGTTCCCTTCACACGGCTGCGAACTTCAGGCGTGTGAACCGTGGCACTTCCTGAACTGAATCGGCCATTCTTCTCGGTGCTCACCAGCATGATGCCCTGCTTTAGATCAAGGTCATTGCGATTCTCACGCAAAAATACGTCGGTCTTCGATCCAGCCCGAAACATGGCATTGTCCGAAGAAAACTGGGCGTAAGAGTCATCCCCGGTCGAGACACTGCTGGAATCTGTGAGGGTGGCACCCGGAGCGGCGGCACTGTTGCCGTCGATCATCACTTGCCTCTGCGCCATATCAATGGTTTCGGCATCGACCAGCGTCGAAGTGCCGGCAAATGTCATACCGGCTAGGAGCAAGGTGCCTGCAGTTTTTTGGAAGGATCGCATTGTCATACCTGTTGATTTCGGATTCATAGTACCAATGTTAGAACGATACCTGGAGACTCAGGCCTCCTCCCGCAGAAAAATTACTGTAATCGAACCGCTCACGATTCGATTGGTTTTCTGTAAGTGACAGACTGGCTTTCAACGTTGCCCAGTCGGTGATCTGGTAAGCGGCGGTCAGCGCAACGATGTTGTTCCAGTCGTTCCGTCCGTCGCTATCGGTGTAATCAAAGTAGGCACCTCGATACTGCAAGCCGGTGCTCAACTGCGACGTCCACTTGATCTGATAGCCTGCATATAACGCATATTCGTTGCGCTTGGAGACCGAGGGTTCGGATTCAAATGCAAACTGGCTTACCAGCCCGAGATAGGCCTGATGCCCACGTCGGATACGAATCGTTTTCTGCGCGCCAAGTGAAAGGGCATGTTCTTCGTAAAAGCGGTCGCCAAATCCGCTTTCCGTCATCTGCTGGTATTGGTAGCGCGAAAACAGAGTGGTATCACGCTTTGCCCAGCCCCACCGATCACCCGATGTGTAAGGCAGGATGTAGAGCAATCCGGCATCGACATGCAGCAGATCAAAGTCGAGCACATCCAGTTCGTCGTAGCTGAAATTATTGTAACGGAGGGAAACATCGCCGAAGAGATTTCCCTTCAGATGCGGCGTGTACCCAAGATCTATCCCTGAGCGAAAGTAGGAATCATCTACTTCATTCGAACTGGAAAGGGCAACGTTGTCCGTAAAAAATCCTCCGAAATCGAGCGCTATCGACCAGGGCTCCCAGTTGGAACGTCGATAGAGAATCGCCTGCTCGCCGAATTCACCGCCGTCTGATCCGAGCGATCCAGAACCAGCTTTGCCAACGCCTTTTCCGATCGGCTGCTTAGCATCTGCAAAATCGATTGGAGCAGCATTCCGGCCAGTGTCGATCCTTCCGTCCTGCGCATGCACCGTCAGCGAGCACAACACAGTGAGCAGGGTTCCCAGGAAGAGGAGCTTCATAAGAAATGTTCGTTTCAATTGGAGAGTTTGCCTGGTGTTCAAAAGTCTGAGCATGGAAAAGCGTTGCATCACTGTGTAGTTTCGATGATGCGATAAAAGCGGATTCCTGCCGGGTTTCGACCAATCGATCGATCGCGGAAGGTTGTTGAGGAGCCAGCGGAGAAGACATCCGTCGCCAGGTCTGACCATTGCGACAAGTCACTCGATTGCTGCACTGTGTAGACACCGTCCGAGCGAGATTTCCACTGGATGTTGACCGCATCAGAGTCAAACTCCACGGACACGATGACCGCCGGATCTTGAGGGCCATTGGAGAAGCCAGCGCTTGCGGGGCCGTCGTTCAACAACCCGATCCCTACCTGGTCACGATACACAGCCACGGCATCTGCAGTCGGCAGCCCCGTCACTAGCGAACCAGCCCAGATAGCCGTTGTTCTGCCAAAAGTCCCGCTCGGGTCGGATGCCGGATCTGTCACTGTCGTCAGTAATTGCCAGCCGTCGGGATTCTCGCTGCGCTGGTAAAGGAACACAGCGTTGGAACCTGTTGCACCCACTGCGATTAAGTCACCGGACAGGGCAACACTTCGTCCGAATAGTCCATCTTCCTCAGCTGATGGTGGGAGCAATGTGACAGCCGTGCCCCAGGCATCAGCACCCCCTGTATTTCGCAGATACACATCCACGCGGCCCGACTCATCTACACCAGACTTAAACGTGGAAACCACGGCGACCTCTGATTCCAGCGCAACAGCAAAGCCGAAAGAGGCATGCGCTTCGATAACCGAAGGATCGAAACGTTTGCGCAAGCCCCAGGCATCTGCACCACCAAGATTTCGCTCATAAAGGAACGCCGCACCCGCATCGATCACATCACCGGCATCATCATCACGCGCACCGACTAGCACGCGATCGTCATCCATGGCCAGCGAAGCACCGAACGATTGCGTGTCTTCTGTCAGCTTCTTTGCCAGTCCCCATGTATCCTGCCCGCCTGAGTCGCGAGAGAATATGTAGACAGCACCATCATCGTCCGGGTAGTCGCCGACATCATGGAAGCGGGCACTCACAGCAACACAATCGATCGAGGCTGCAACTGCGGAGCCGAAGTTGTCATTGGGAATTGAATCTCCAGGAACGAGCTGGGTGACCATGCCCCATTGATCGACGCCACCTTGATTTCGTGAGAAAAGATACGCGGTGCCGGAATCGAGTCCCATCCGGTCAGCTTGTGGTGCACCGACCACCAGTTCATTGCCGTCGAGGGCAACCGATTCTCCAAAGCCGTCGCCATCCGCGCCATCTCCTGCGGTCAGCGTCTTGGCTAACATCCACTCATAGCCGGACGACACGCTGCGCTCATAAATGAACACTGCGCCTTTTGCCACGCCTCCGTCTTCGTGAAGCGGCGAACCTACCACCATCGTATCACCATCCAGTGCGACCGCGATTCCGAAGTAGGTCTGAGCCGAGGAAGGATTCAGCACATCTTCTCTGGAAGAGTAACGCATTCCGTCTCCCACCAGCTTTGCATTTACCACTTCCGTGGCCTCCAGCACAAAGGATTCAACTGACTCATCGAGCGCATCGAGAATCACGTCGACCATTACTGTTTTTTCAATTTCTCCTGGCGCAAAGATCAACCGTTGAGAAACTGCTTCGTAGTCAGCGCCTGCTTTTGCCGTGCCATCGAGCGTGCTGACATCGACCACAACTGTATGGGTTGTCGCCTCGCTGAGCAAGACTGAGAAGGCAGTGGCGGCGACACCTGTTCCTTCGTCGCCAGTCTCCAGATCAGTGAATTTCACCTCAGGAACGAGTCCACCTACGGATAGCGCAACGTTGCTTGAATCCAATTCGACATTTCCGAACCCGGCGAATGGCGCCCGGAAGAGATCGCCCGTGCCGAGATTCACTGTGTCATCCATGCCATTACCCATTGTTGCAGGAAAAATCCAGGGATCATTGCCGGACTGAGGATCTGTCGCTTCAAATACACCGAACGCAGTCGACTGCTCCGGCGTTGGCGCATTGTATATACGCAGGAAAATTTTCTTTCCTGTGAAAATGTCAGCGTCTGCAAATGTTCCTGTCACTTCTCCTGCGATGCTTCCCGGATCGCCCGCAACTGTCATCACCGCCAATTCACCAAAGACGATGAAGCTGTCGATATCCGAGAGGTCTTGCGATGTGCCGACCTGAACCAGATCACCATCATCCAGGGGCGTCGTCTGATCGGGCTCGAATGCCCATGCCGGGAATGATCCTCCTGCGAACACCAAGGTTGCACCAAGCCCACCGTCATCGTCTGCGATCGTTCCAATCGCTGATGCACCATCGCCAGTGTTTGCAATGATGGCATTCGTCGCTGCCGTCATACTTACCGCAAATTCCTCTATAATTTCACCCACCGCGTCGTCCAGAATCGACACTGCGAACGTTGCCGATTCCGCACCTGCTTCAATTGTAATGGTATCACTCCGGGACGTAAAGTCTTCCTCAGCAACCGCTGTTCCAGAAGCCGTCGCCAGGTCGACCGTGATCACGCGACCGCTGACGGCTGACAATGACACTACAAAATCCGCACTTACGCCGGCACCTTCGGTCACTAAAGCACCGTCAATTGCTACCACTGGCGCATCATCGTCATCGAGAATGCTGCCATTCGCGGCTCCGCTTCCACCGATGACAGCGTTGATCGGATTGCTGAGCGTAACCGTAAAGGTCTCGGCATCTGCTTCGTCCAGCGCGTCATTCAAGATAGGAACGGTGAACGTAGCCCCAGTTTGCTCGAAAGAAATCTGGGCAGTTCCAATTGTTGTCGTGTAATCGGTTCCTGCAGTTGCACTGCCATCGCTGGTTGCAAAGTCGACACTTATCGGCTGAGTTCCAGCCCCCGTCACTAGAATCTCAAATGTTGCTTCCGATCCATTTTCAGCGATTTCGACATCGCCAATGGCAAGTGATGGTGCAGCATCGTCATCAGTGATCGTTGCGGTTCCAGAAGCTGATCCACTTTCGATCGAGAGATTCAAGGGATCACTCAGAATAAGATCAAATGTTTCGGTATCAGCTTCATCAACGGCATCGTCGAGCACTGGCACTGACACCCTAATAGTGTTGATTCCCGGTAGGAACGTTGCGGTTCCAGTTGTAACCGTATAATCGCTTCCGGCGACGGCTGTGTCATCTGCTGTTGCATAGGCAACCGATCGCTCAAGTGAACTCTCTCCAGCGACGCTCACTGAAAATATCGCCAGTCCTGCACTCTCGACCACTTGCACATCGCCGACAGTGACAACACCGGATGCATCGTCATCTGTAATCGTAGCAGTCGCGATGTCAGCGCCGCTTTCGATTGTGAGGTTCACGGGTTCGCTAAGCACCAGGTCAAAGGTCTCTGTTTCGGCTTCGTCTAGCGTGTCATTAATAATCTCCACCAGCACCGACATACTCATTGTGCCCGCCGGGAAGGTGGCCGTGCCGCTGCGGGCAACGTAATCGCTGCCTGCTGTCGCTGTGCCGTCGGCTGTGGTGTAAGCGACACTGCGCTCGAGTCCGCTTTCACTGTTCAAGCTGATGACAAAGGAAGCCTGACCATCTCCTTCGCTCACAGTGACGTCTGCGACCGTTACACCACCTGCGTCATCATTATCACGGATCGTTCCAGTAGCAGAAGCCTGAGCAATGGAAACATTCACCGGTTCTGTCAATGTCAGTGTAAACGTTTCGGTCGCCACTTCGTCAACAGCATCATCGAGCACCGGCACGGCAATCGTCAGACTGGTTGCGCCAGCTGGGATGGCCAGCGTTCCACTGGTCGCAGTGTAATCGCTACCTGCAGTGGCAGTGCCATCTGCAGTGGCGTAGGAAACGCTACCGGCTTCTGAACCAGTGCCAGTGATCGCAACAGTAAACGTTACATTGCCACCATCTTCAGCGGACGCGGCATCGGCGATCGATACCGCTGGAGGAAGATCGTCATCAATAATTGAAGCAGTAGCTGTTGCATCAGAAATCGTCGAATTGACTGGCTCGCTCAGCACAAGCGTAAAGGCCTCAGAGGCCGATTCGTTCACAGTATCATTGAGGACAGGCACAGCCACAGTGACGTTGAAAACGCCACTCTCGAATGTCGCCACGCCGCTGGTTGTAGTGTAGTCGCTGCCCGCAGTCGCGGTGCCCTCTAAAGTGTTGTAAGTAACACTCGCTGTCAGATCAGTTTTCCCTGTCAGCGTCAACACGAACATGGCAGATCCGCCATTCTCCATGATCTCCACATCACTTACCGCTACTGATGGCGGATCATCGTCATCGTTGATCATCGCCGTCGCTGTATCTGCGCCGCTTTCGATGGTCAAATTCTGCGGGTCGCTCAGTCGCAGCAGGAACGACTCGACGTCGAGTTCGTCGACCGCGTCATTGATCAATGAGACTGTTACAGTCGCAGTGGTCGCACCCGCAGCAATCGTCGCCGTTCCACTTGTAGCGGTATAGTCACTGCCCGCGGTTGCTGTGCCGTCCTCCGTCGCATAGGCCACGGTTCTCGCCGCATCACTTGCTGCGCTTACAGTCAGCACAAATTGCACACCGCCCCCGCCTTCAGCAGCAGTGGCATCAGCAACCGACACGATAGATTCGCTTTCGTTGTCGGTAATCGTTCCTGTAGCCACGCCATCTGCGATGGTGACATTGGTCGCTTCGCTCAATGTCAGGGTGAATGTTTCGCTTCCATTTTCGACGAGAATATCGTCCAGAATTGAAACGGGAATGGTAACATTTTCCGAACCTGCAGGAATAGTCAGTGTGCCGCTCGCAGCAGTGTAATCGCTGCCTGCCGTGGCAGTTCCATCCGCTGTCGCATAAGCCACGCTGGCACCCACCGCACTGGCACCCGTGACGGTCACCACGAACTGGGCTTCTCCGCCATTTTCAGCAATGGTCACGTCGCCAACGGCAACAGTGGGAGGGTCTTCATCATCCGTGATGGTTCCGGTGGCCATGCCATCCACAATCGTCACGTTCTCAGCACCGCTTAGTGTCAGCGTGAAGGTTTCCATGTCTTCCTCAAACAGCACATCATTGATGATTGGAACCGCTATCGTCACGCTCTGCGCACCGGCTGGAATCGTCACCGATCCATTGGTTGCCGTATAATCCTGCCCTGCCGTTGCAGTGCCATTCGCCGTGGCGTAGGATACACTTCCCGCAAATGCACTCTCGCCGGTCAACGCTACTGTGAACGTTGCCGATTGACCGCTCTCAGCGACAGTGACATCGGCGACTGAAACGGAAGGCGCATCATCATTGTCCGCAATCGTTCCGGTTGCCACCGCGTCAGAAAGAGTGACGTTCACCGGTTGGCTCAGTGTCAGAGTAAACGTTTCGGTGTCGGCTTCGTCAATGGCATCATCAATAATCGGCACCGCAATCTCAAGGCTTGTTGTTCCAGCGGGAATCGAAAGCGTCCCACTGGCGACAGCATAATCACTACCTGCAACGGCCGTCCCATCGGACGCTGCATAGCTAACACTCCCATCCTGGGCACTGACTCCAGCGATCGTTACGGTAAATAAAACCATCTCTTCACCCTCTGTGGCCACAGCATCAGCAACAGCAACGGCAGGCGCTAAATCATTATCAGCGATCGTGGCCGTTCCCGTACCATCTGCTATAGTGACACCAACAGGAACACTTAGAACCAACGTAAAGACTTCGGTGTCCGCCTCATCAAGCACGTCGTTCGTCACAGGCACTGACACTGTCACTGAGGCAGCACCGACAGGAAACGCCGCAGTACCGCTGGTGGCGGTGTAGTCACTTCCAGCCACTGCAGTCCCATCCATCGTCGCATAGTTCACGCTTGTGACCGTTGCGCTCCCCCCACTCAGAGAAAGCGTGAACACTGCCTCTGAACCATCTTCTGCCACCTGCACGTCGTTCACGGACACTGCAGGCACGGCATCCTCATCGGTGATCGTCGCCATCCCCGTGCCGTCAGCAATCGTCACATTGACTGGATTGCTCAACACCACAGTGAACGTCTCCGTGATTGATTCCGCGAGCGCATCATTGAGGATCGTCACGTCAATAGTCGCACTGGATTCGCCAGCAGGAATCGTCACCGTTCCGCTGTTAGCAGAGTAGTCGCTGCCCGCAGTTGCACTACCGTCAGCAGTAGCAAAATCAACACTCCTCCCCAAGTCACTGTCGCC
>JBNMNB010000048.1:0-36667 GCA_051270635.1 Verrucomicrobiales bacterium
CTTGAGCTCATGGTGGTTTCTTCCTGCTGCAGTCGTCACAGCCGGATACATGATCTTTCTTTCCGGGAAATTGTGGAAGAATCCAGATAGAGCGGCAGCCAGAAAATTATTCTTCTACACGCTGCTCTATTTACCCGTAGCGCTTGGTGCCTTTCTCGTGTTTGTGTCGTAATCAGTCTTTGAACCATGAGTACTATGAGTGATCCTAACAACATTCCTATTAAGTCTCCTCGTCGCATCAATCCGCTCACGATTTGGGGAATCGTCATCATCATGCTGCTGGGAATGGTCGTCGGCTACAACTACATCATGTTCAAGGTGAGAGCCGAGCATCGCTTGAAAATCAGCAATGACTCGCCGCCGCCAAAGATTGGACGATTGGAAGAAGACCTCGAGGCCGTCGAGCGATCGGGGAAGACGGTGAAGCTGTCCGAACTCAAAGGCAAAATCATTGTCATGGGCTACGTCTTCACTCGGTGCCCAAGAGGATGCGCGGGCGTGGTCGCACAGATGAAATTGCTGCAGAAGACATTTGGCGACGATCCCCGATTTCATCTGGTTTCCGTGAGTCTGGATGGCGACTACGATACACCAGAGACACTGCAGGCTTTTGCCGACGCGCAGCAAGTGACGGGTGATAACTGGTGGTTCATCACTGGGCCAAAAGAAGACCTGCGAGGCTACATGTCGAACCCACGCCAGATCGGATTTTGGCCAGTGCAGTATGTCCCGGAGAAGGATCGCCTGAACGATTCGGATCTCTATATTCATGACATGCGATTGGCCATTGTTGATCATCTTGGCCAGGTGCGCGGTCGGCATGAGGTTCTTCACCCGCAGCTATCAGACGTAATCTTCGAAAAATTGCTCGAAGACTTGAGAAAAGTGTTCAAGGAAGCAGACGAACTCGCGGAGAAGCGGAAGAAGTAGCAATGGACTATTCAGATTTGCCAGCGCTCAATGCTTCGTTCAATGCCACCGCGACGGTGTTTATTATTGCGGGATTGGTTTGTATCAAAATGGGAAACAAGCGTGCGCACATCGCCTGCATGGCAACAGCGTTGACCGCGTCCGCAGCATTTCTTGTCGGCTACTTGATTCATCAGTTTCACAAAGGTGAGCCGATGCGATTCAACGGAGAGGGGCCGATCCGGACGATTTATTATGTGATGCTGTGGAGCCACATGTTCCTCGCCGCGATTAATTTGCCGATGATTATAATGACGGTCATTCCAGCCGTGCGACAGCGGTTCGATCGCCATAAGCGACTGGCAAAGTGGACATTGCCCATCTGGCTCTACGTTTCCATCACCGGCATACTTGTCTATTTCTTCCTTTACGTATGGTATCCGCCGATTCCAGTGACGTAGCTCGGTGAATGCTATTGCAGCACCGGGCACCCTGAGGGGGAGAGCACTGAGTTTAAAGTCAGGGGCTGCCTTGATTGCGGCGGTATTGCTCAAGCTGGCTGTCCATTTCTTCAGTGCGATTGGTGGCTCTAGACAGAATGGCTACCGCCTCTGCGAAACGCTCGGTCGCGGCGTAGACTGCCGCCACTGCCGCGAGGTCGGCGGTCGCATCAGAGGGAACGAAATTTACAAAATCTTCGGTGCCTTTTTCGTAGACGAGAATCGCGCCTGCCGAATTCTCCAGTGCCAATTCTACTTTCAAGAGATAGCGATAGGCGACTGGCGTGGGATTGAGCTTGATCGCCTTGCGCATCGACTCACGTGATTCGGCGAGCCTGTTCTGTTGCATCTGTGCGATGCCCAACTTCTGAATGAGCTCAGGATCATTTGGGTTCGCGGTTAGAACTGCTGTAAAGTGTTTTTCTGCTTCGGCACCTTTGTTGATGCCTAGAAGTAGACCTCCCAATTCAATGTGTGCCTGCCTGTTGTCGGTATCGAGTTGGAGAGCCCTGGTAAAGGCATCAGCTGCTTTGCTGAACTCCCGACGATCAATGCGCAGTGCACCGAGAAGATTGTAGACACTGGCAGTTCTATAGAGAGGCTGCGCTGCAAGCGAGTCTAGGTAGGCCTCTGCTTGCGATGTGTATCCTCCTTCAATGAATTGAATGGCCAGGCCGGAAGGGCTTGATCCCCCTGGAGGAGCATGCCAGCGACCTGGCAGGGGCATCGCCGCAGCAAGGGTTTCTGCGCGATCTTTGTCAATTAAGCTCGCGTCCTTCAGGATCTGCTGGGCAGATACCGTTCCCTTGTAGATCGCGCGCAGTCGTCCTTGCGGATCAATTAGAAAACTACTCGGAAGTGGGAGGGGACGTTGTCTTGCCAGTAATGAACGCTGCAGGACATCGAATTTCTCTACCAGTTCCCGGGAGCCAAATCGACAGGTGAATGGAACATCTAACGCCCGCCACTTTTTGAGATCCTCGGTATCGCTGACATTAAGCGCGACAATTTCAACATTGGCGGTAGAGAACTCCTCGGCATCCACCGCCCACTTCTTGAGTTCCGATAAGCAAGGGGCGCACCAGTCTGCCCAAAGGCTGACCAGCCGGGCGTGACGCACTTCTTTAGTAAGGCCGTCGAGTTCTGGTAATGGCAAAGGCTGGAGTAAAAGGACGCGGGCACTGTCGCCTACCCTTGGGGCATTGACAGCTGCCGAGGGCAACGAATCAAATGCTGGCGGCTGCCAGAGATTTGCATGCCCGGAATCCTGGGTCAATTGGTTCCAATTGTTCACGGCAATGCCAGCGAACTCTTCAGCTGCTCCGCCAGGCCACCGAACGGAAACTTTTTTGACAGTGTCCTGATTGCCAAGACCAAAGTGCAACCATCGGCTCGATTGAGAAAGGTATCCCTGTCCGGCGTGGACAGTCTGAATCTGTGACGTGCCATCTCCACTGACAACGGTGACACGGGCGCCGATGGCGTCGCGGTTACTGGTGGTTCCACTCATGCGTATCGCTATGAAATTTCGCCCGGATGTCAGATCATTCCGCAAGTATCGGAGCTGGGGGCCAGAACGATTTGCGATCCACATATCTGGATCCCCATCGTAGTCCCAGTCGGCCAATGCCAGCACTCGACCGTCGTCATCGAGATCCGCATCCACAGCTGCTGAGATATCGGCAAAGCGGCTGGAGCCAGAGGCACCCAGGTTGAGGAAACAGCAATTGCGCTCATGCCCGCTCAGTGACCTTCCTGAGCGAAGCAAATCGTTGATCGCTTTCCAGCCCAGATCATAGCGCAGAATCTCCGAACCAGGAGCATTCTCATTTGGTGATTTCGCCACGACCTGGCGCCACCAGAAACTTCACAAGTCATCGTTGTCGTCGGCAGTGACGAAGCCATTGGTGACATACAAATCTCGCCAACCATCATTGTTGAAATCTGCGAATAACGATCCCCAGGCCCAGCGTCCCATGACGGTTCCCGATTCGATTGCCCGGTCCGCAAACGTGCCGTCTGCGCGACTTGTAAAAAGCGAATTGCCACGAGCATGGCGGCGAAATCCCTCACGTTCACTGTTGGCAGCGTTCGGCTTAAAGGCTTTTTGCGAGGTGATGCGGCTACCAGCAGAAGAAAACATGTTGCTGACGTAAAGATCCGGACTGCCGTCGTTGTTGGCGTCTCCCCAGGCCGCCGACATACCAGGGCCGATGTCTTCTACTCCTGCAGTTGCGGCAATGTCAGTGAACATCCCCGCATCGTTCCGGTAAAGATTGTTCCTGCCGAAATCATTTGCGACATAAAGATCCATATCGCCGTCGTTGTCATAGTCTTCCCATGCGGACGCCAGGCTGAATCGAAGATTGTTCGTGTCCAGCCCCAGTTCCTTGGTGACATCGGAAAACGTCCAGTTGGTATCATTGCGCAAAAGAAAGTTGGGTGCTCCATTGTTGGCATCATGATAGGGCATGGGACTGGCAAAGATGTCCTGCGGATTGATCTGGCCCATGCCACTGTAGCCGCATGCGAACAAGTCCAGGTCGCCATCGTTGTCGTAGTCGACGGCATTCAGTGAGAACAGGCGGCTCATCGCTGCCATCTTCGTGCGCAATGTAAAACCCCCAGCTCCATCATTTTCATGAAGTAGTAGAGTGGTCGTATGTCCGATCACCAGGTCCTGATCGCCATCGTTATCGAGATCGACAAAAAGTGCAGCGCGAGTGCTGTCGAGCCAGTCCACTCCGTTTTCTGCCGCAACATCTTTCAATGCCCCATCAGATTGGCGGATAAGCAGGCGGTTCGGCAGTGCAGTAGGCTGGCAGATGTAGAGATCTTCGAGTCCATCACCATTAGCATCACCGATCGCGATACCATTGCCCCTGCCTTCAATTCCCAGCGCGCCTTCAAGATTCCCTTGCCAGTAGTCGCGTCCGTGAATGAATTGGCTCTCGAGAAGTTTGGTCCCGGCGATCGCTGCTGCCGTGCAGTCTACAAATCCGGCTCGCGAGGTAATCTCCTCATGGTCGAAGATGGCGATTCGTTTGAGCATTGGGGGCTCAGTCGGTGTCCATACGCATTCCCAGGTTGCGTTCAGCTGAGTCCGAATAGAGGCATCAGCATGGAGCAGTTGAAAGTAACAGGTGGTGACGATTTCACCAGGGGCCTGACTGGCACTGGTGATTTTAAATTTGGTGCGAGCCCCTGGCTTTCCGGGAAACAATGTTTCCGGGAGGGCGACAACATTGGCAGGTGGATTGGAGGAACGCCGGACACTGATGGTGCCGTCGTCCGAAATGGTATCCAGATTCGACGGGCGGAGCGGTGGAGCCGAAAAATCGGAAACGCATACCTGATCCGCAAGCGCTTCAGGATCACCTGCCAGTACTTTCCCCAGCACCTTCAACTGGGCAAGGGCAGAGGCAGCGAAAGCTTCGGATCCCCAGCCATCCACCGTTGGATCCTCGCGATCGACGATCTCGCGAATAGTTGTATCGAAGCGCCGGTCCGCAACCTGAGGGTGGACGACAGTGCCAACCGCTTCGTCTTTCGGCGCAGGCATTTCGCCCGTGTCTTTATCTGCCTGCTGCTGCTTCGTGCAAGCAGAGGCAAACAAGAGAAACAACAGTGTCAGCCAATCGAGTAATCTCACTGATCAATGAAGGGTTGATCTTTACGGTACAGTTCGAGCCGACTCTGCACCTCTTTCATTGAGGCCAGGTCGCCAACTGCTTTTGCCAGCCGGATTGATTCGTCCGCTGTCTCAATCGCCTTTGGATAGTTACCATTTGCTGCATAGGCGACGGCCAGAGTATCGAGATGACTGGAGGTGCGACCGTCTGGATGTGCGCAAATACGTTCAGCAAGTTGGAGGGCCTGCTGAGGATTGCGTAGTCCAGCTTCAGGGTGCGACGCGCGGAGCCAGGCAAGGTTGTTGCTCGCGGGAAATGAATCTGGACTGAGTTTCACTGCGGCTTCAAATTGCTCGATCGCTGGCGACACTTTTCCCACAGCCAGGAGAGCATTGCCGAGATTGAAATGCGCGAGCGGCGATGGACGAAGGCCTACGGAGGTTTCAAGTGCAGGGATCGCTGCGGCAACTTCGCCGAGTTCGATGAGGAGCATTCCAATGCGGAAGTGCACGGTCGGATCGTTTTGACGAATACTGAGCGCTTTCTGGTAATACTTGATGGCTTCCTTCGAGCGTTTCAACCGAGTCAATACCCCTGCCAGTTCGATTTGTGATTGCCGGTGATGCGGGGCAATGTGCAGCGCTTTTTTGAAAGCCTCAGCGGATTCCTCCAGGCGGTTTCGATCCAAAAGTATGGCGCCCAGAAGAACAAACGCATCACCAGGGGAAAGAGTCGGGTGACTGTAGTTCTCGTTCGTCAATTGCCGCAGATACTCTTCAGCTTCTTTGATGTATCCGCCTTCAACGAATCGCACTGCAATCGAGTTGGGTGAGGCACCAGCTGGCTGGCCGAGCCATTTGCCAGGATAGGGAACCGCCGATGCGAGAATTTTGTCCAGAGGCTCGCCAATCAGTTCAGCATCCGCGATGATTTGAGCAGCCGACACCGGGCCTTTATAAATCACTCGGAGGTTTCCCTCGCCATCAATCAGGAAACTGCTGGGCAAGGGCAGTGGGCGCTGACGGCTGAGCACGGCACGCTGCAAGACATCGAACTGAGATGCTGCCGACTCTGTGCCGTATCCCATTTTGAACGGCACCGCGAGTTTGGCGTATGTCTTGTCCATCGTCTCCCTTTCCGAGAGATCTTCAATATTGAGAGCCAACACGTCGATCGAGCGCTTGCTGAAGTCTGCTGCGTGCTGCCCCCATTCTTTCAGTTCTGCAAGGCACGGCGTGCACCAACTGGCCCAAAGTGTCACTAATCTGGCTTTGTTGTATCCACTGGTGACGGTGTGCTCGGCGCCTTGAACATCTTGATACATGATCGATGGAATCGGCGGCGGTGTGATAAGAACGATGCGAGTGCTGCTCGCTGGAGTCGGTGGTTCAGTGGGCTCGTCCGTGAAGGTTACTCGGTTGCTGCGCGCCACGGCGGGAATTGCTGATCCGGTGCCTTGTGTGAGGACGTAACGTTCCTTTGATGCAAGGGATGGGAAGGATTCTTTCTTTCCGTCAGGCCAGTAAACCTGGATGGTGGCAATGTCAGGAGTTGTCTTGCCAAACGCGAAGTGCAGCCACTTGCTTGCCTGCGAGAGATATCCGCCACCGGATCGAACTGTTCGCGCCAGTGGAGCCTTCGCACCTTCAAGCTGAAGTTCTATGCGGGCGCCAATGGCGTCGCGATTGCCTGCTGTGGCTTTTAGTTTGAACTGTATCCAATGGTTTGCAGGATCTGAGTTGTTGCGGACGAAGCGTGCTTGCGGGCCCGTGCGATTAGCGATCCAGAAGTCGAGATCACCGTCCTGATCCCAGTCGGTGAGAGCGATCACGCGTCCGTCATCATCAAAATCAATTCCCGCGGCTGCGGAAATGTCTGCAAACCTCTTGTCTCCACCCGTATTGAGGAAAGCGCAATTTCTCTCATGTCCGCTGAGTGAGCGTCCTGCCTTCAGCATCGTGTTCAGTGCCTTCCAGCCGAGATCATAACGAAGGACTTCTCCGTCCAGGGCATTGTCTCCCGGTGATTGCGCCACGACCTGGCGCCACATGAAGCTTCACAAATCTCGGTCGGGGTCATCGGCGGTGATGAACCCGTTGGTCACATAAAGATCCTGCCATCCATCATTGTTGAAATCGGCAAAGACAGATCCCCATGCCCAGCGGCCGAGTGTTACTCCAGAGGCGACACTGGTGTCCGTGAAGCTGCCGTCACCATTGTTGCGGAACAGAGAATTTCCCCGGGCATGGCGTTGGAAATCTCGCTTCTGCGCATCATCGATGTCTGACTTGAACTGCGCATTGTGGGTGATTCGATTGCCGGCAGAGGAGAACATGTTGCTGACGTAAATATCGGGGTGACCGTCATTGTTGTAGTCTCCCCAGGATGCCGACATTCCAGGGCCGATGTCTTCAATGTCGAGTGCCGCAGCAACATCGGTGAACGTCCCGCCATCGTTGCGGTACAGATTGTTTCTACCAAAGTCATTGGCCACGTAGCAGTCGAGGTCACCATCACTATCGTAGTCGTCCCAGGAAGATGCATAACTGAATTTTCCGCTGTTTTGCCCAAGTCCTATTTCCTCAGTGACATCAGTGAAGCTCCAACCACCGTCATTGCGCAGCATCACATTGGGTGCTCCGTTCGTGGCATCCTCGAATGGCATGGGATTGGCAAAGACATCATTCTGATCGACTCCTGAGCTCAGTGTGTAACCGCAAATGAACAGGTCGAGGTCTGAGTCATTGTCGTAGTCGACCGCATTGACGGCGAACAGGCTGCTGACCGTATCAACGACAGCTTTGAGCGCGAACTGGCCTGTGCCATCGTTTGCTTGAATGACAACGTTACTCCCCAGGACGGCGACCAGGTCTTCGTCACCATCGTTGTCCAAATCATTGAGAATCGCGGCTCGCGTTCCTTCCAGCCAATTCACGCCTGCCTCTGGTGCTGTATCGATCACCGTTCCATCGGGCTGCTGGATGAGGAGTAAGTTCGGCAGGGCAGGGGACTGGCATAAATAGACGTCGTCGAGGCCGTCATCGTTCACGTCTCCTATGGCAATTCCGTGGCCGGCTGCTGGTCGAGCAATGGCACCGTCAAAGCGATCCGTCCAATGGTCGATACCGTGTGCCAGTTGGCGGTCGAACCAATCGCCATTGCGGAAAATCGATTGAGTGCAGTCTGAGAAAAGTGTTCTGCCAGCGGTCAGCTGATGAACGACTTCTTCGTACTCAGTGACGGCGATTGACTTGAGCAGGGGAGGGTCTGAGTTGCGCTGCCATGTGCACTGCCACAGGGCATTTACCTGAATCGACCGTTGGTCATTCCTTCCGCTGATTTGAAAATGCGAACGTGTGATCGGATCAACGATAGTTCCGTCCCCGAGTTCAACACGCACAGTCTTGAACTTCGATCGCACCTTACTGTGACCAGTGAATAATTGGGTGATTGCTGAAAGCGCTCCCTGCGCATTTTGCTGTGAATCGGGAGCGCTCAATCGAGCGCGCAAAATCTCGATGGCGCCGTCATCGTAATGAGATTGCAGGGAAGCTGGGCGCAGTGCTGCTGCGGCGAAATCTTGAGCAAAGACATGATGGTCTTGCAGCGATGCTGGGGCTGCGATGGCTTCTCCCACATGCTTCAGCTGTGTCTGCGCAGCTTCGTTGAACTTTTCTGACGACCATCCGTCCAGGACAGGATCTTCGCGATCGGCAACTTGTTTGACGACGGCATCGAATCGATTCTCCTCTAGAGCCGGAAGCTGGGAGAGCGTTGATGGTTGTGTGTCGGCAGATTGTCCGCCAGGTTCCTGCGACGTTGCCTCCGTGGCGGCAGCCTGCGTTTCGGCAGGAAGTGGTGGTGATGTATCGCTGCATCCAACGGTCAACAAAAGAGCGCCGAATGCAAGTGTAGCAGCGGAACCTGCGGAGCAATGAGAATACTTGCGCATTCGATGTTTCAAAGGGGATTGGCTAGTGCGGTGGAATTCCCAGGTCGCGCGCTGAAATGCGTGTTCCTGGATACGCAACAAGCCGCCGGGTCACCGGCGGCTTGTTGACGAAAAAGACAATTGAAAAAGAGTCTTAGCGGCGGCGGCGCAATGCCAACGCTCCGAGTCCCAAAAGTCCCAAAAGTGAGGACGATGGCTCAGGGACAACCGAGAGGCTGTAGTTGTCAAATGTCACGCCGTGCTGACCTTGGGTATCAACTCCGATATCCATGCTGTTGTGTGCGCTGTAGCCGAGACCGACATACCAGCCGTCTCCGTCTTTAGGGATATCAGTTTTAGTATCAGAGAAACTCCACGTTCCAGGGGCTCCATTATCGTCAGGAGCAGATCCTGCAGTGAAACCATTGGTAGCGCTATCGTAGCTGAGGCTAAGCCATGTAGCATTCACATCTGCACCCTCAGGGAATACATTATTAACGCTATCAACAAGAATATTATCGGCACCCAAGACCTTGATAGGATTTTCGAAACCGCCATTTCCCACTACAGCGTCAGCTCCGCGTCCAGCGAGGCGCATCGGAACTGGGCTGTGATCTCCACGAGATGGAGCTAATGCCTGCGAGCCAATACCAGCGGCAACCTGGGTCATCGCGTTTGTCGCCGTTGCATCAAGCGAGGTTCTGGCTGCGATTCCAGCTTTTCCCCAACGCCCGCCTGCATCTTGAGTCTGACCAACGACACGAACAGTAGCCGTGAAGCTATTGGAGATTTGGTTGGCTTCATGAAGATAAGTGAACGTGTCACCACCGTTCCAATAGTCACCACCTGCGGTGTCATCGTTGAGAGTCACTGCGCCTACGCCAGTCATGTCGCCCACAACCGAACCGCTTCCACCGCCGTCAGACGTAATGTAGGTGAAGGTGCTCAATCCAGCGGTCGCAGGAAGTGCACTGATGAGGGTGAGTAAACCCTCTGCTAACATCATTTTCACTCAGAATGGCCTTGTTTTTACGAATGGTTGCACGGCAACGACTTCACACGTAAATTTACGTTTCTTGATAATAAGGAACTCTTAATAGCGTCACCATCTTCGTCTCAACAATCTCTAACTGGCATGCAGGTTGGCAAGATCCTGCTCGGGTGTGATGCCCCAGCGTGATCCGGTTTCCTTAAGATCGCCTGTGAGTTCCCATCGATCTGGCAGGGCGTCGCCCTCATGCTCGTGGCTTCCGCCTTTCAGTGTCATGCATCCCTTGTTGTTGCCGATGGCGGCGATCTCTTCTAATTCTTCCGCGCTGAGTTTGACGTCGAGAGGAATGTTCGCCAGTTCAGCGATTTTATCTTCAATCGGGCGGGCGCCCTCTCCGATTTCCTGAATGATCGTGGGAATGACGCTTGCGACTGCTGGCTGAGAGAGATTCCACAGGCAAGATAGTTGCAGCATGGTGATGCCGTGACGTTCCGAAATTGGACGAAGCTTTTTCAGTTTCTCGTAGGCAGCATCGACCCAGCCTTGAGGGCGGAAGGTGCGGTGATCGCGTTCGCCGAACAGGTGGCCGGGTTTGACGTCGTCATGGAACACGCCGCCGTAGTCGACCACTCGCGTGACCACTTTAACACCGAATTTTTCTGCTGCGGGAAGTGCCAGCGATCCGGGCCAGGGCTCCAGTGGATTGAGTATCAGCATTGCCCAGTCCATCTGGCTACCAAATTTCTCAAAGCAATTGATGATGTCGAGAGTGAAACCGTTCGCAGGTCCAGGCGCGAGCCCTAACATTTCCACCAATCCTTTCTGCTTTACGCTATCCATCGCGTCCCAGACCGCCGCACTGGTGTATCCTGTCTGATCGGGATTGTGCAGCATCAGGACATCAAAGGCGCTGGCACCGAGTCGTTCCAATGACTTCTCCGTCGCCATTTGAACGTAATCTGTATAGCCAGCCGGGCTGCGTAGTGCAGGATCGGTAAAGCGAGGGAATCCTTTCGAGCCGGAGCGTTCGCCATTGTAGAAATCATGACCGACTGCGCCCACCAGGCAGTAGCTGCTGCGATCGATGCCAGCCAGCGCCTTGCCCAGCATGGTGTCCGCTTCTCCCTTTCCGTAGGTATCCGCAGTCATAAAGGTGCGGATGCCGGACTGATACGCATGTTGGACTGCGCCGATATAGCGCGCTTCATCAAGGGCTTCTCCAAAGTGCATGAAGCGGCCGCCGCTCCAGGTGCCGTAGGCTGTAGGTGTGAGGTGCATGATTTTTAGACTGGGAAATGGTTGTTGCCTACTTCTGCCGCACAAAGATGGGAGATTCAAGTGTCTTGCGACACAGGAGAGCATTCGCTAGGACTATTGTATAAACCGACGACAAATCATGCTCAGCGTTGACCAATTAATCGATCTCGAAATTCTCACACAGGAGGAATTGCAGCGTCTGTTGGAGGAGGAAGCGAAGTCGGCTGCCGATGTCGCTCCGATTTCTCCAGACAAGGCAATTGGCAGGCTTTCACGGCTCGATTCCATGCAGATTCAAGAAATTGCAAAAGATGCGCAACGCCGACGAGAGAAGCGTATCCAGGATCTCAAGCGTGCCCTGGAGCGGATGGATGCGGGAAGCTTTGGCATGTGTGAGCGTTGCTCGCAATGGATTGATTTTGAACGATTGGAAGCACAACCAGAGGCACTCATTTGCGGCCAGTGTGGAGTGCATTGACCGTCGAATTAAAGCAGAATGTCCACTATAATCCTCGTGCGTAAGCCCTGATGACGAAAGTGGCAACATTCGATCATATCTTGACGCGTTTACGAAACCAGACCATGCTCCTCCCACGAAAGGAGGAGTTCATTTATGATTGTTCTATATTCCAGAAATTTTGCCGAATTGACGCAGTTGGTAGCTCCTCTCGAGCACTCGCACTCGCACTTGCACTCGCACTTGCACTTGCGCTCGCACTTGCGCTCGCACTTGCGCTTGCGCTTGCGCTTGCGATCCTGAGCGTATGCTGCCTCCGCGCGACATTGTTCGGAGTGGGAAGCAAGCAGACAGCGGTGGTGTTGAATGCACCATGACCCAGTTGCTCGTTCGAGTGGTTCCATACTTCTGGAACGCGCCTGCTCAGGAAACACCTGTCAGGAATCCTCCCGTCCAACGAGACGGGGTCTTTTCGTCCTCCGCAAATGTGAGCGGGAACGAGTGTCAATTTTGTTGAGTGATCATGCGTGATCAAATTACTGAAAAATGGATTTAGCAATGTTAGGGTGGGCACCCGCAAACAGCCTGGAATTTGATGAGAAATATGCGCCGCTTGGCTACTTGCCGGGCCGCGTGGTTCGCAAGGAGAAGCACCTGTACTACCTGCTGGAAGCAAATGGCGAAGAACGGCTGGTGTCTGTGGTAGGTGGGTTTCGCCATACGGTGCGTGCCAAGGCTGATTACCCAGTGGTGGGGGACTGGGTTGCGTTTGAGCCGGACGAAGCGACCGGGCGCGGCAGTATCCACGCGGTGTTGACCCGTCTGACGGCGTTCTCGCGCCAGGCGGTGGCGGCAGCTGGAAAGGAACGCAAGGTGGAGCAGCAGGTGCTCGCGGCAAATATTGACGTCGTTCTGATTGTCTCGGCGCTTGATAGTGCGCGCGGGTTCAATCTGCGTCGCCTGGAACGCTACCTCACCCTGGCGTGGAAAAGCGGCGCACAGCCAGTCGTCGTGTTGAACAAGGCCGACCTTGCAGAGGATCTGGAAGATTATCTGAAGCAAGCGAAATCGATTGCTGGCGATTCCCCCGTGTGCGCTGTCAGCGCTCTGCATGATATCGGGATCGATCGCCTGCGAGAACATGTGCGTGAAGGTAACACGCTGGTTCTGCTGGGACCATCCGGCGTCGGGAAATCAAGTTTGATCAATCGTCTGGCTGGCGAGGAAATCATGCGCGTCGGCGAGATTCGGGAGTTCGATGCCAGGGGCAAGCACACGACGACATGGAGTGAGCTGACGGTGCTCCCAGGCGGCGGCGTGTTAATTGATACACCTGGACTTCGCGATGTGCAGTTGTGGGCCGATGAGCAGAGCATCGGTGAGACGTTTTCTGAGATCAGCGCGCTGAGTCGGGAATGCAGATTTACCGACTGCAGGCATCGCAGTGAGCCAGACTGCCGCGTGCAGAAAGCAGTGCAGGAGGGGGCTCTGGATGCCGCTCGTCTCGCCAGCTATCACACACAGCTGGAGGAAGTGAAAAAGCAGGCGAACACTGGCCGCTGGATGCGGAATTCAGATGGTCGGCCTGCGCGGCGTCGAAAGCGAAGGTAGCAGTTACGGCTTTGCTACCATTTAACGACAGAGCTGGCCCAGGTAAGGCCCGCGCCGAATGCTACCAGCAAAATGTGGTCGCCCTTTTTAATCGCTCCGGTTCGATTCGCTTCATCCAGCGCGATCGCGATCGCTGCTGCCGAGGTATTGCCATACTTATGGAGATTGATAAAGGTGCGTTCCGAAGGAATGCCCAGCCGATCAGTGATGGCGTCGATGATGCGAATATTGGCCTGATGCGGGATGACCATTGCGATGTCGTCAGTGGTCAGTCCCGCTTCAGAGATGGCTTGTTTGCACGCATTGCGCATGGCGGTGACGGCCTGCTTGTATACTTCACGACCTTCCATACGGATCGTATTCAACCGCTGGAGGGCATTTTCTGGCGTAGTAGGCAGCGCTGAGCCACCACCGGGAACCGACAGAATGTCCGTGAGATTTCCATCGCTTCCCATCACTGTCGACAGAACGCGACTTTCGTCCGAGCCTTCGTTTCGCTGGCGCAGAACGGCGGCGCCGGCACCATCCCCGAACAACACGCAGGTGTTGCGATCGTTCCAGTCGACCATACCACTCAATTTCTCTGCACCAATGATCAGGGCCGTCTTGCTGTTGCCAGTATTGATGAAATGGCGTGACGTCTGCAATGCGAAAAGGAATCCTGAGCACGCCGCCGAAATGTCAAAACAAACGGCATTTTTCGCGCCGAGGTTTTTCTGGACGTAGCATGCTGTTGCCGGAAAAAAAGTATCGGGGGAGACCGTGGCAACGATGATAAGATCGAGCTCTTCGGCAGAGACACCCGCTTGTTCCATTGCCCTCTGCCCTGCCTTGGTCGCCATATCACTGGTGGCCTCGTCATCGGCAGCGATGCGGCGCTCACGGATTCCAGTGCGTGATATGATCCACTCGTCAGAAGTATCGACCAGCTTTTCCAGATCGGCATTTGTCAGGACTTTCTCCGGTAAGTAGCTTCCGGTGCCTGCGATGGTCATCGAGCACGGGGAGGCAGTCTGGCTGGGGTCTTGCATAGACCGATAGGGAACACTCGCGCAGGCGAACCTGCAAGGATGGAGTTTCAGCTACCACGTAGTGACTTCGTTGCAGCTGCGTAGCGAGCGATTTCTTCTTCAATATGGGGATTCACCGCGTGACTGATCGCTTCCGCGCCCACGCGAATGGCGTTCTTGATCGCCAGTGCAGAGCTTGAGCCATGCGCGATCACGACGATTCCATTGACGCCCAGCAGTGGACTGCCGCCGTAGGTTTCGTAGCTGCTCTTCTTGTAGGTATCTTTGAATGCACCCTTGGCCATGATGGCTCCCAATGTCCGAAATGGGGTACTTTTCAGCTCCTGTTTCAACCACTTGAACAGCACTTTCGCCGTCGCTTCGCAGCCTTTCAAAACGAGATTTCCGCAGAAGCCATCGATGGCGATCACATCGATCGGCGACATGAAAAGATCACGGCCTTCAACATTTCCTTTGAAGTTCAATCCACTCGCTTTGAGCAACTCGTAGGCTTCACGGGATGCCTCATTTCCTTTGCCTTCTTCTTCGCCGTTGGACATTAATCCAATGGCGGGATTCTCCCTGCCCAGCACGTGCCGAGCATAGACGGCGCCCATGATCGCGTGCTGGAACAAATGAATGGGTTTCGAGTCGACGTTCGCACCTGCATCGATCAAGTGGCAGACGCCGTGTTCATTTGGAAAGGGTGATGCGATACCGGCGCGCTCGACTCCAGGAAGCGTGCGTAGCTTGATAGTGGCAGCGGCGACAGCAGCTCCCGTGTGCCCGGCGCTGACGATTGCCTGATAATCTCCGCTCTTCACCAAATCCATCGAAACATTGATAGAGGAATTCTTCTTCCGCCGCACTGCATGGACGGCAGAGTCCGACATCAGCACGACCTCCGACGCTGGCACGATCTCAACGCGTGGATCGCGCAGGCCAATGCGATCGCATGCGGTTTTGATCGCTGCTTCGTCGCCGACTAACGCCAGCTTTTCAATTGCGGAGAAATCAGCGAGGGCATTCTTAGCGCCTTCAATTACATTTGCCGGAGCAAAGTCGCCCCCCATGGCATCTACGGCTATTTTCATTTAGTTGTGGTCACGGAATTGCGGAGCTTAAGCCGTAACTTGCCCACCCTGCAAGCGTTGAAACTACTTGAGTTTCGGCAACTTCCAAGGTGCCTGAAGGCGCCGGTATTCGATATCGGGCAGTACCACATAATGGGGGGCAGCATCTGCATGGAGCCACTGCAGGATTTTGAGTAGATTGGGCTCAGTCATGGTCGTGCAGCCAGCCGTCGCCCGGTTTTCTCCGCGCCGAATGTGAAAAAAGATGGCACTGCCCGCACCTGCTGCGGGTGGATCAGAATTGTGGCGAACTTCCAGCTTCCATGCATAGGCGAAGTCTCCCAGCCGCATGCGCTCTTTCTCGAACCATGGAGGAATGCCACGCTCTGGATTCGCCAGGTAAAAGTGCTGATTGTAGAGTGGATGCTGGACGTCGTCGATCCATGCATCCCACTTGGTGACTTGCTTGTAAGGGTAGCGTGAGCCCGCAGGCATACCTGGTGCATAGCCGAATACGCGGCCCAATTGAAAACAGCCAGCGGGTGTGCGGCGGTCACCTTCTTTCTTGAAAACGGCCCGGCTCGCCCCCTTGGGAATCGGAAGGGCACCGCGTCCCCAGGCCATGCCGCTCTTGCCAAACAGGACGGGAATGGGCTTCGGAAAAATCACACGCTCCCATGCCGCGCGCGCTGATTTTCTCTCAAACAATTGCAGGCTACCTCGGTGCGTATCCCAACTCGCGCCAGTCGCCACGATCAGTTGCTTCACATTGGCAGGGACAGCTCGAACGCCTTGGGCCTGGGCAAAGGCACCCGACAGACAAAGCAGCAAAGTGGCGGTGATATTGAACGCAAGCAGACAGTGCATGCCGTATGGATACAATGCACCGCGATTATCCGCAAGCACGCTTCAGTTCACTGCTCGAGCACCGGAATGGTGAGCGTCTTACGCAATTCCTTGAAAAACGTGATGAGTTCCGTTCGCGGGATGGCTTCAAGCTCCGTGACAAGGTGGCTGTTCTTCTCTAGGAATCCCCCCGTTGCGCGGCCTCCCTTTTTGCGCTGGCGGATGGCTTCCTTGATCGAGTCCAGCACTCGCAGGGCATCGAGTCCGGCGCGTCTTCCGAATGTTGACTGTGGGCCTCGGCGATAGACCGTTGCGTAGTCGAGGATCACGGCTTCCCAATTTGCCAGGCGAAATCCACCGTCGGATTCGGCGCGGCGAGTTGCTTCATATCGGGAACGCAGTTCCCACTCGGAGGCCACTGCCGACTGCTGGCGCAGTGCTTCCAGTTGCGCGGAAAAGATGCGCCGCTGAGATCCATTGAGAAACCGGGCGAATGGGCCATTGCCGGCTCGTTCAAGCAGGAGGTAACGGAGAACGGGATCCGCTGTGGTGCCGGTTTTGGCATTGAGTCGGGTAAACCAGTTTTCAAATACTGGCTTAAGTTCTTTCAGATTATCGCGATAAGTTTCGACGATCAACCATTGTTCCAGATGATCCGATCTCGGATCTCCGGCCGGGCGATGCCCCAGTCCATCGTAGACGTCAAGGGTAACCCGTGCACCGCGTTTGCCATAGTGATCGATCGCCTGCAAGCTCACTGCATAGTTGAACTCCAGTTGACCAACGCCAACGTAAACGGGTGTGTTTTTGCGCAGGCGGGGGAGTTCTTCGCCTTCTCTTAAGGGATTGACCCCGGCACCGAGAATCATGGCCCCGGCGATGCTGAGTGGATACTTGTCGGCAAAGTGTGCAGCCGCCCAGCCACCTTTACTGAATCCGCCAACATAGGATCGCTCAGGATTGACTGCGGCAACTTTTGCCAGGTGATCGCGCACTTCGGTGAAAATTTTAAAAGTTTCGGAATAGAAGAGCGATGAGTCACTTGCTTTGACAGTGCCCTTGACCGTGTAGGTCATGCCGACAATTACGAAATGATCACCACCGGTATAGGCGCGGGGCAATGCGATAGTTGGTTGCCCGCCTGTGCCATGGTAATAGAAAATGACGGGCCACTTTCGCGTCGGTGTCCACGAATCTGGTAGCCTGACAATGATCGAATCATTCTTGAGGCTCGGCCATAGTAGTGTCGATTCTTCACCTGCGACGAGCTTCAAGCCTTGCTGGGGCTCTTCGGCAAAGGTGGCGATGGTGGCAAAGGCGGTGCAGAAAAATCCAAGCAGCGCAGTCAGTCCTCTATGCATTCGCTCGATTGCTGAGGACGTCATGAGCGGTAATTGGTAGATCTGTTAGTCTCTGAACCCGTATTCCTCGCCGATTGCCAGGCACTCCTCAATGGGGAACACACCTTCTGAAGTGGACGGGTGGCCGAGGCAGGCGGCCGAGGCACAAACGCCGAGTGTCAGTGATTTCTCAACCGACCAGCCCTCGTGTATGCCATAAAGAACCCCTGCAGCAAAGGCATCGCCCGCACCGCTTGCACCTCGCAGCGCAGTATCAGGCAGGGCAGTGGACGGCTGACGGAAAATCTTCCCATCGCTGCGTGCGGCGACGGCTCCTTCGGGAAAGTGGATGATAGCGAGTTCTCTCACCGACTGCGCGATCAATTTTTGTGCTGCCTCCTCGCAGACTGACCACTGAATTTCTCCGCTCTGTCGCAGACGTAAATCAGTGACACGGCCAGTTTCAATTTCATTGAGGAACAGGTAGTCCAGATGAGGAAGGGAAGAATGGATGATTTCAGATAAGCGATCGTTCTCGGTGCTGACCGCGTCTGCACTGGTCTTCATGCCCGCCTGGCTAGCTGCTTCCAGCACACGGGATGCACCCGTACGTCCGGTGTCATCCAGGCGGTCGAGAGCGTCCAGCAGGAGGAAGTATCCGAAGTGAAAGATTTTTGCGCGCGATTTCGAGAAAGAGAAGTCTTCAAATCGGAGCAAAGCATTGGCGCCTCGCTGGTGAAAAAATGTGCGTCGTCCCGTGCCTCTGACAGTGAAGGCATCGGTGTAGGAGGTGGGGCTTTGCGAGGTCAGCCGCAGCCGACTGGTATCGATATTGTGACGTGAGCAATCGTCAAGAATCCAGCGCGCGGCTTCGTCATCCCCCAGCAGTCCAGCAGCAGCGAGCGGAAATTTTGCTCCCATCAACGCCAGATCTTTTAGGACATTGTAAGGGCCGCCACCATTGCTCATCGACTCGGATAGAATCGACGCGAGCATTTCCTGCTCAGGGTAGTGGTCGACAACTTTTACGTGGTCGATGATGAAATTTCCACCGGCGAGGATGCCGTTGCGTTCACGAGGTTCTGTCTCCTCCGGTTTCGGTGCTTTTTTCTTCTTTGCAGCCATCGGTTATCTACAGCGAGTGTTGTGCCACAGAGGTCAAGAAATTGAAATAGCAGAATGCGATTCCTGCGAACGAAGTGCTGCATCGAAGATGCGATGGCTCTGTAATGCTTCATCCGGCGTGACGCAGGTGAAATTGCCGGCTGCAAGTCCTTCGCGTTCAGTTAGGAATGCGCACCACATTTGCTGGATGATATCCGGGAAGCCGGGTTCGAAAATGCCCCCGGTGATCGTCGGGTATGGGGTTTGGAAGCCCATATCGGTGCGATCCCAGAATTGTCCTGCGCTTTCCCGTCGAAAGCTCCAAACGGTTTTTGGTTCTTTGGTGGAGTAGCGCACACCACCATCGGTTCCCAGCACTTCGAAATACCAGGTGTCAGTTTCGCCAGGCGCGAGCCGCTTCATCTCCCACTGCATGCGAAATGGCTCAGCTTCGGCAGGCTCGACCCATAGTTGCAACGTCGCATTGTCCCAAGTGTCACACGCGACTCCTCTGCGTTCCGCGTAGCCTTTCTGCAGTTGAGCGTACACTCGCTGCGGGTTCCATCCGAGGCGCAGTGGCAAGTGCGCCACATGCATTCCCAGATCACCCATCACGCCGATCTCGCCGCACGTGTGGCTCATTCGTTTCCAATTTGCGGCTTTGTCAGGGTCTAAGTCGCTGCTGTGCAGGAAGCCTGCCCGCACTTCCAGAATGCGCCCGAAGCGGCTCGCATCATTTGCCATTTGAAACGCTCTGGCCGCACCGGGGAAAAAGGGGAACTCTGAGCTGCAGCGACAGAAGCGCCCGGTGGCGTTCACGCTGGTAACAATGCGTTCAGCGGATGCCAGATTCAGGCCGAATGGTTTTTCCGCGAGGAGATCTTTCCCGGCTTCAAGCGTATCAATGTAAAGTTGCTCATGTAAATTGTGCGGCACGGCGACGTAGACGACATCGACATCCTCTGATGCAAGAAGCTCTTTGTAGTCGGCGGTCAACAACTGCACTGATGGAATTCTTTCGAACCATTTGAGGGTGTCAGGGTTCAAATCTGCTACCGCAGTCAGTTGTGGTGTGACCGGGGCATCAGTGAGTGCACACCAACGCGCGAATGCGCTGGCCACTTCGCGTCCCATCAGGCCGCCTCCGATGATTCCTACTTTGACGGTTTTCGATGGTGCTTCTTCCATGAGTTCAGTGGGTGAGGATTTACCAGGTGAGGGCCTTCATGCGGCGGCAGACATCTTCGACATTGGCTCTGCTGTTGAATGCAGAGATGCGGAAATAGCCTTCGCCAGCAGCGCCAAACCCAGCGCCGGGAGTGATCACAACATTCGCCTGCTCCAGCATCTTGTCGAACATTCCCCAGCTGCTGACTCCATCCGGGCACTTCACCCACACGTAAGGCGCGTTTTCGCCGCCGAACACTTCGAGCTTCAATTCCGTCGCAGCTTCGCGCAACAGTTTGGCATTACCCATGTAGTGGGCGATCAGCTCGGAGACTTGTGTCTTTCCTGCCTCAGAAAACAATGCTTCTGCACCACGTTGAACGATGTAATTTACACCGTTGAACTTTGTGCTCTGTCGGCGTGACCACAGTGGGTGCAGGGCTTTCTTTTCTCCACCTCGAGTCGAAGCCATCAACGATTTCGGCACGACTGTGAAGGCGCAGCGGACACCGGTGAATCCGCCATTTTTTGAGAAGCTGCGAAACTCAATAGCACAGTCGCGTGCGCCATCGATTTCATAGATTGAACGTGGAATGTCCGGATCAGAAACGAATGCCTCGTAGGCAGCATCGTAGAGAATAACTGCATCGTTCTTCCTCGCGTAAGTGACCCACTCTTCGAGCTGTGCGCGAGTCGCAGTGCCACCGGTAGGATTGTTAGGATAGCACAGGTAAATGAGGTCGACTTTCTGCTCCGGGATGCCGGGGACGAATTGGTTTTCGGCCGTGCATGGAAGATAAACAATGCCGTCATAGGCACCTGACTCATCCGCATCACCGGTATTGCCAGCCATCACATTGGTATCAACGTAAACCGGATAGACAGGATCGGTGATCGCCAGCGTGTTTCCAGGCCCGAAAATATCGAGAATATTTCCGGTGTCGCACTTGGAGCCATCGGAGACAAAAACCTCATCGGCGCTGACATCCAGATTCCTGTCAGTGTAGAAATTTTTCGTAATCGCATCGCGAAGGAATGGATACCCTTGTTCTGGCCCATAGCCCCGGAAGGAATCACGATCGCCCAGTTCATCGATCGCCTTGTGCATCGCCTCGCGTGCGGCATCGGGGAGCGCTTCGGTGACATCACCGATCCCGCAGCGGATAATTCGCGCAGCAGCCTCTGCATTCGCCTCAGTAAACGCATTGACCCGGCGCCCGATCTCCGGGAAAAGGTAGCCAGCTTTCAGCTTCAGGTAGTTTTCGTTCAGGTAAGCCATAATCTCCATTCTGTAGCGTGAATCCGCAGAAAGAACAGTGGAAAATCGGACGACCGCACCGTGCGGCAACGCGCGGTTGAGGGAGAAACTTGAAAGTTGCGCAAGAGGTTAGGGAGGTTAACGATTCCAGGCCTCATCGTTGCTTTGTTGTTCATTCACAGTCAAAATCTTCAAAGAAATGGAATTCATTGATCTCAAATCTCAGCAAGCACGCCTCAAAACCGAAATCGATAGAAGGATCGCAACGGTTTTACAGCATGGCCGTTATGTTTTGGGGCCAGAAGTCGCTGAACTTGAAGAGAAGTTGTCCGCTTACGTGGGCGTCAGGCATTGCATTGGCGTCGCCAGTGGGACGGACTCATTATTGATCGCTCTGATGGCGCTGGGAATCGGCCCGGGTGATGAGGTGATCACTGTACCATACACGTGGATTTCGACTGCGGAAGTGATCGCTTTACTGGGAGCCAAGCCCGTATTTGTCGATATCGAACCGACAACCTGGAATATGAATCCAGCAGAAATGGAGGCGGCGATTACTGCACGCACTCGGGCAATCATGCCGGTAGGGATTTTTGGCCAAACTGCTGACATGACGGCGATCAACGAGATCGCAAAGAGGAATAGGAACCTTCCAGTCATCGAAGATGGTGCGCAGTCATTTGGCGGAACTCATCACGGAACGAAATCGTGTGCGCTATCCACCGTGGGCAGCACCTCGTTTTTCCCATCTAAACCACTGGGTGGATACGGTGATGGAGGAGCCTTGTTCACGGACGACGATGCGCTCGCGCAAGTGATGCGTCAGATCCACGTGCACGGTCAGGCAAAGAAGCACTATCACCCGATTCTCGGATTGAATGGCAGGCTCGATACCTTGCAAGCCGCGATCATTTTACCAAAACTCGAAATCTTCGACGATGAGATCGCCAAGAGGCAAGCGGTGGCCAGTGCCTACGCAGAAAAATTGTCCGGGCTTCCAGTGGATCTTCCTCAATTGGGAGCGGGAAATACTTCCGTTTATGCACAGTACACAATTCTGACAGATGATCCGGCGACATTATCAGCCGCATTGAAAGACAATGGCGTGCCATCGGTCAGTTACTATTCCGTGCCTCTCCATCTTCAGCCAGTGTTCTCTGATCTCGGGCATCAAGTGGGAGCTTTCCCAGTCTCTGAAGGCGTGTCTGCACGTGGCCTTAGCCTGCCAATGAATCCCTACCTGACTGAGGCAGAAACCGATCAGGTCTGCGCGGCAATCTCCAACCATTTTGGATAGCGCTTAAAATTTTTGCGCATCTCCAGTATTGCCAATGTATTCACTTTTAGCATTTTTTGAAAATGAATGCTGTATTGGCGAATTTGGTGTGTGAGGGATTGATCGGGTGGATTAAGCGTTGCTTGTCACTTGTTTTGCATTTTTCGCTGCCTCTTCATTGAGTCTGGCTCAATTTGGTTATGTCGAAGAAGGGGGTGAGATTACAATTACGGGAGCGCGCGTTCCGAAGGAATCGTTGGGAGATCTGCGAACATTGCGAGACCTCTGAAGTGGGATTACTATGGTGGAATCAACCGAACTATGAGGGGAGGATCTCGTTTCTTGTCGATATTCGAGTCCGGTGATCATTTTCGGTCGCGTTTAGCGACAACGGTCTTCCGTTTTCTTAGAATGTGCCACCGCAGTGGGAATCCAAGAACAACCAGTGCTGCTCCCAGCCACATGCACATTGGCCCCGTCATCCAGCCATAGCGGGTGAAGACAGTCAGAGTAGTTTGGGTGAGCATTTCTCCGTCCAGAACTCCTTTGTCCATTAGCGGTAGAACTGCCCGAGTTTGACCGCGGCTATCGATGATCTGAGTGACCCCTGAAGTAGCAGCCACGGTGATCCAACGTCCGTTTTCGGCAGCGCGGTGGCGGAAGAGTTGTGCATGTTGCACATGCTGGCGAGCTGACCATGATTCAGAATCCATCGTCGGGGCAACGATCGTCACGGCTCCTGCGAGAGTCATCTTTCGTACGACATCTTGAAAATCGACATCGAAGCAGACCGGTGTACCAATTTTTCCGAGTGGTGTATCGACAGGTGTTGCTGTGGCGCCAGGGCTGCCATCATTGAAAAAATGTACTGGGTGATTCTTATCATGGTAACCCAGAATAGTATCGGCTGAGAACACACATGCCATATTGAACCATGCGGCACTGCCATCGGGGGCTTCGCGGTTTTCATCCATGCGGCGTGTGCCAATCACGGCGATCGCATTCCGTTCTCGCAGGAATGCTTGTAGCTCGCCAAGTTGTCTCTCCTGCTCCATTAAGTTGTAGGGAACTGCGTGCTCTGGCCAGACAATGAGATCGATGTCTCGAGGAACAGAGACGGTTTGTTCCAGGTGATGTTTGAAGGCGCCTCCTTCATTCTGCACAGCGACCACCCGGATCGATTTGTGATCGCCTTCGTTTGCTTGTCGAGGAATCAGAACTGTAGCACACAGCAGACCTAGAATGATGGCTCCCACCACACGCTGTGACCTTTGCGTCAGCGCGATAGCACATGTCACGAGCACGAAGGTCACTCCGTAGGTGCCGACGATCGGCGACAACCATCCTGGAGGCAGGGCAGTGCCAGGGGTGATCCAGGAGAGCTTAAGAATGAATGCTTCGCAGCGAAAATACTCAATCCCCGTCCAGACGGTGGCTGCGGCCAGAGTGGTTCGCCAATTTTGTCCGAACAGGAGCCCGCCAGCTCTGAAAAAGTATCCGAATACCGCGGTGAATGACGCAAGAATCATCCACAGAACGATCGCCATCATGTCGAACAGGTTCCACAACCAGAGTAATGTTCCAGCAAACATCAGTGTTGCACTTACAAAACCACCAATGAATGCCATGCGAGGCGTCATGCCTAGAAATCCTGCAAACAGCATCGAGTATGCCAATGGTGCCAGCCACCAGAAGCCGTAAGGCTCAAATGCGAGGATTGCAGGCAGGGGAGCGAGGAGAATCAGCAACCATGGATAAGCCTTTGTCCAAATGGTCGAGCTGGCCGCACTTTGGCAGGGAGGGTGTTCGTCTTTGTCTGCACACATCTACTGACTAAACGACGGAATGACCATTGGTAGTAGAGGAAATCTCGGCAAATATTGGTTTTACGTGCGTCGATAAGAAGGACCTGCTGGAGATTTGGCTTGCTGTTGCCGACTCTAAAAAGTCCTTCAGTTCCAAATGCGGATTTTTGGACCGAAACACCTTAAAACCTTTTGGAGATTTTTTTCGGAGTCTGCGCGGTTCCGGTGCGGGCAGGGAATGCCTCATTATCACTGGACGCCAAAGGCACGGCTCGAATCGAATCTCCCGGACAAGCCGAATGGCGTCTGGAAACAAGTTCCTTTCATCGTCAATACCATTACCCAATTGACCCAATTGCTTCCCCGTCTTCGAAAACGAACGGTGGGCATGGAGGCGCTCCGGCTAAAAATTGATAGATCGGTGAAAGGGTTTTGCATCGAACTGCGGGCAATGAACCGGATTCCACTTTCTCGTTGCCATCAATCAACGATTGATCCTCAGTCCGAGAGCGACAGCCCGGCTATCGCGCTCCAGTCAACAATATTGGCAGTGACAGCACGGTAGTCGTGGCGACGCTTTACGGATGAATCCAGCCAAAGGCGGACGGCGCGGCGTTGTTCGTTTGCCCCCTTCCGGACGAGCCCATCGTTTTCGCGACGTTCTCCGAGGATTTTGCGGCACTGACCGCGCATCGGAGGATCGCCGGAACGGAGGTCAATGCGGCGACCCCTCCCTGGTGGGATCGGAGGGGTTCAGGTTCGGGATTCACGTTCCCGATTACGGAGACTTGCGTCTCCCTGTGCGGGGTGCGCTCTCACAGGCCGATTTGCATTCCAGTGCATGGAGTGTGCTGTTTATTATGAGGTTTATGCTATTTGTTGCAGTGTGGATGGTTGGCTATCTGCTGATGTCTCCAGTGAACGCGTTGACTATCCGGCAATACGAACCATCGCGGCACGATTACGTTGAGAACTATCCTGAATCACCGCGAACCAATGCGGCTTTTTTTCTTCAGGGGGTGGATTTATCGGGTATTGGGTGGAGCGCGAGTGACCCCCAAAAGCACTTTGGCTTGGTTTCTCCGAAACACATTGTCGGTGCCAACCACTTCAAGCCCGGCGTGGGAACAACGGTGCGCTTTCTTAACCGCAGTGGGACGGTGAAATCGTATGGTTTACTGAAACAGCATCCCATCGTCAATGCCCAGGGTGAGCCCACCGACTTGTTTCTCGGCGAACTGGAAAATCCAATCCCCGATTCGGATGCCATTACGTGCTACCCTTACTTGAACCTGTTGAACGAGGCGGCCTATAATGGCAAAGAGTTGGTGGTCGTGGGTAAGCAATCCCGGATAGGAAATGGGACGATTGCCGGTTTTCTGGATTTTGGAGGAGACCCGTTGACCGGGGCGACCGGCGTGAATCCCACCCGGGCCTACCAGTTCGCCTATGCGCTGGCGGGAGGGAGTGACGATTGTCATGCAGAGCCCGGAGATTCCGGAAGTCCGTCGTTTGCGGTAACGGAAAGGGGGCTGGCGATTGTCGGGATTCATACCGCCATTGTTTCGGCGCTTGGGCAGACCTCAAGCGTCGATACGTTTGTGCCGCACTATCAAATGCTGAATCCTCGACGATTGCCGTGCGGGTCACCGCGCCGGGCGTGGCGACGACCATCGAGAATCTTGTAGTGGTGGCGGCGGACGAAGCGCCGGAGATCGAATCGCTGGAAACCACGGAAGTGACGGGCCCACCGGATTCTTCCATCTTCCAAAAGTGGGATCAAAGTCACGGACTTGCTGGCGCGGAACCCTCGGGTGACAACGATGGCGACTTCATCACAAACGTCATCGAATTTGCTTTTGGAGGCGATCCGGCGGTACCGAATCAGAGTCTTGCGGGCGGCCAACGTGTGCTCCCCATCATCAGCGGCGAGGGCACGCTCGCCTTTCTGCGTCGCCAAGACCGGGAGGAGGCAGGCCTGACGTATGTGGTGCAACGATCGAGCGATTTGCGAACGTGGGAACCCGTGGGATCGGACATGGAGGAGACGGCCAGACCGCTTGCCGCGTCCCTCGATGATTACGAACGCGTGCAGATTTCGATCCGGAAAACCAGCCAGCCCTCCTATGCCCGCATTCAAGTGACTTTGGCTCCCTGACCAATCGCAATCGCAGGCAAGACAAGGGAAGGGAAGGGAAGCCAAGCGCGGCGGGAAGTATCCATCGCGGTGGCGGCGACCGCTATCGTCATCGGAACCTGGAGCGGTAACAGATAAATAAATAGATAGATTGGTAACTTCCTACCCGTCAGACTCGAGCTTCACTTCTCCGCCGCCGTTCTTCGCTGCTACGGTCAAACGGATAGCGTGCGGCTCAGCGAGCTGGAGTTTCTGCGGTTTTGGACGCGCTCGTATTGTCCGGCGGGGACTTGGCCGCGAGCTGTCGCTCGAGCAATGTCGGAGTAGTCGTTGGCTGTCCAGTTGGGAGGGGCAGGGGTGGGCTATCGAGGCTGACGATCGGCGTTGTGCAGGGTGACTTCATCGCAGACCAAGTGCTTGCGCGCAGGTTCGTTCGCCGCCGGGGGTGGTGGTCGCGGCGATGGTGACGGGCACTTTCTGCTGCGGTGTCATACAAGGATCGAGCCGGGATGCCTGACGCAAAGATCTTGACGTGAGAGGCACTCGGCCCTATCGAGCGGCCATGGCCAAAACGAAGCGCACCCGCAAAAAGAACTCTTATTACGCCGGACTCGACATCGGTGGATCGACGATCAAGGCAATGTTGGTCAATGATGCGGGCGAACAGGTAGGGAAACTTGTAGAAATCAAGAGTCTCGCCGGACAGGGGCATCGCAAAACGTTTGGTCAGCTCAAGCGCGCGCTGAAGTCATTGTGCAAGAGCGCTAATATCAGTGAGACCGCTGTGGCCGCGATCGGTCTGGATGTGCCAGCTCCCTGCTCGGATGGTGTTATTTGGGACAAGGCCAATATGGCTCAGGACTGGTTAGGCACGAATGTGCGGGACACCTTTTCCAAGGTGATCGGCAAGCCTGTTTGCATGACCAATGATTGTAATGCTGCGGCTTATGGCGAGTATCTTTTGCGTCCGGAGACCACTGGTGGTCTGCTCTACGCGGCACCGGGAACTGGACTGGGTGGCGGACTGGTGCTTCCTGGAGGAACCGTCTTCGAGGGAGCCAACGGCCTGGCAATGGAGCTGGGTGACATTACGATTCCTTTCCGCGAAGGCGGCAAGATGCCGGTAGATGCTTCAGGGCGCGAAGGTGCACTGGAAGCCTGGGTCTCACTCGTCGCGTTGCGTCGACAGCTGGCACTTCAGTTGAAGAAAAAGAAGTATGCCAAGCATCCGTTGAACGATCCCAAAAAGCCGATTGAAGAGCGCGCGTTTCAAGTGCGTAATTACGCTGAAGACGGTGACGCGCTATCGCTGGAGATTTTTGGCATTCAAGCTCGAGCCCTTGGCTACGCACTGGGGGACGCAGCCAGTCTGTTCGATCCTGGGCTTATCGTGATAGGTGGTGGAATGTCCGAAACGAAACCTCACTTTCGCGACTGGTACATTGAGAGCATTCGCGGCGGCTTCCGTGAGCGTGCTGAGAAGTGCTACCAATTCAGTCCGCTCGATCCAGAGAAAGCAACGACCACCATCGAATGGGCAATCGGGGGCGATGCCGCGGCCGCCTACGGTGCCGCTATGCAGGCGCAAGGAATGAAGTAAGAAATTGGGCGCACTCAGGCCACTTCTTCCAGTTCAGACAGGTAGTTTCGGATCCAGTCGTTGTTGACGACGTCGATCAGCAACGTGATGCGTTCTGTGTCGCCTGGATTGACCAGCGTGTGCACTTTTTTCACATCAAAGTGGTAGATGTAGCCAGCTTCCAGTTGATTGGCGCTCATGCGATCGCCGTAGAATTCCTGGCATTCCTCCAATTTGCTCTGATTCTCATCGTTCCATGTCGATGCCTTGAATTGAAAGCGTTTGAAGTCGAACTCCTCATTGTCGAGATCGGTCGAAATTAGTCGCACTTCATCATTGGTGACAATCGGAATCTGGAAACGAACCCAATCAGAAAATTGATCCTCCACGCCATCGCAGTGATAAGAGTAGAGTTGTTTTCCTCCGCGCTGATTTAGTTTGAACGAAACTTTTTCAGTCTGAAAGAAGTCGAATAACCAGCGGAAATAGGTGCAGTGCTGAAGCATGTCTGCATAGGGGCGATTAATCGGTTTCGCTCTTACAGGCTCATAAATGTCTTCTTCTGCGGGAAGTGACAGGCAGGTAGTGAACATGTAATCGGTGAACTCCGACTTCTCGAGGATGATCTCTTTGAGTTCCCGGTGCATGCTCTCCGCGTCAAAGGCGGTGGGATGGCGAAACAATTTCATAGGATAATTTATGGTCGTGTAAGAGTAAGATGATGTTCGGTTCAATAACGGTATTGGCCTCGACTGATTTTCTCGGTACCCCGTGTGCGGTGAACTTCCAGTTCGATCTTGGGTGCCCCAGTTCGAGGATCCTTTCTGCTGCAGATTTCAGTGGTAAGAACGTCGCCAGCTTCAATCTGGAGTCGCTCGATTGGCAGGTATGCCTGCCGCCAGTGCGTCGGGAAAGCTGTGGGAGACGTGCTCAAGTTGATCTCCGGGGCAAGTTCCAGGTTAAAGTATCCAATGAAGCCATCGATACTGCACGCATGCTCGATCACTTGCTCGACGGTGTTTTCAAAGAACAAATCTGCCACTGTATCAGTCAGGCAATCGATGCTGAGAAATTCCCATGGTTCAGTGAGCAATGATGGATGGCTGGCTTGGACGACGGACATTTGCATCCGCTCCAGTTGGCGTACTTTTCCCAGTGAATAGTCGAAGCCGCTGACGGGCGATTCCCAGAATCCCAAGCCGCATTGTTGATAGAGTCGGTTGTCATCGATGGGAACCAAATAAAACTGCACCGATCGTGGCAGGACGGTTCCGCCCGGCTTGAGGAGTCGGTCGCGCACGCGCGAAAATGTTTCAAAATGCCGCCACTCGTCCAGCAGGAACATTCCCATCCATTCTCCCATGACAAGGTCGACAGGCTCATTGCTACTGAAGTTCGCCGCATCGCCAGCGACGAATTCCACAGTGTCTCCAAATCCATTGGCAGCGGCCAGGGTGCGCGCATCATCGATGATGCGACTTTCCTCCAGCGCATAGACACGCTTTGCGCCAGCACGGGCCGCGAAGAGCGATAAAATTCCCGACCCCGCGCCGACATCAATCACCGATGCCCCGTCCTGAACCACTGTCGCAATCGCTTTCTCAAACTGCACCATCCGCGGTGTATCTGCCAGCATTCCCCTGTGGTTGAGCAAGCTGCCGAAGAAGTTTGAATACTCGGAGGCCTGAGCGATTTCCGACTGCACGTCTTTGAGTATGCCGCCATCCACCAGTGCATCAAAAATTGCCTCCAATTTTTCACGGCCAACGCCCGACTTTTTGTGGACACGATCCAGCACCTCCTCCTTCTCTACTGGCGATGCCAACTGAAGGAGAAGCGGCACCGATTCAGGTGCGAGTTGATACCTGCCCATGTGCACCGTTGTAAGGGGAATCGCGAGTAGTCGCAAGTGCATAAAGGCTGGTCATGACACAATGGAATGATCACGTTCACCGGCGTGCCTGCTGGAGAATTGATCAAACTCATTGGAATCGTGCTTATAGTCGTTGGCTTTGGCCTGCGTATGAACACGCTTCTGGTCGTGTTCGTTGCTGGGATCGTCACGGGTCTGGTTTCAGGGCTTTCGTGGAGTGAGTTGATGAGTCTGGTCGGCGAGTTGTTCGTCAACAATCGCTTCATGACTCTCCCGATAGTCTTGCTAGTGCCGGTCATCGGCATTCTCGAACACTATGGGTTGCAGGAGCACGCAGCGGCGATGATCCGCAAGGCGTCGTCAGCTACTGCGGGCCGCATACTATTGCTCTATCAAGTGGTGCGTGAGGCGACCAGCACGGTGGCGCTTCACATTGGTGGGCACGCGCCAATGGTTCGACCGCTGATCGTGCCCATGGCCGAGGGCGCAGCAATGTCGCGAACTGGAAAACCGCTGTCGAAGAAATTGCGGGAAAAGCTGCGTGGTCACGCCGCCGCGGCGGAGAACTGGGGGAATTTTTTTGCCGATGATATTATCGTGGCAGTGGGGCCAGTGTTGTTGATGAAAGGGGTGCTGGATGCAGCAGGTCATCCGGTGGCGGTGTGGGAAATCGGCGTGTCTGGCATTCCTACCGCGCTGGCAGCAGTGGGCATCGGCTGGTGGCGCTATCGCAAGCTCGATAAGGAGATCGAACGTGCCGCCGAACTTAATGGAGAGGATGATGCTGACAGCTGAACCCTTCTACAAAATTGCAGCTGCCGTGCTCCTGATCATCGCCGTGCGGATCGCGGTGAATCGCGAGCAATCCAGGCGCTTTGGTACTGCTTTGTTCTGGGCATTGCTCGGGTTGAGTTTTGGGATTGGCAGTCATGTGCCGCCCCATTTTGTAGGTTGGTTAGTGACCGCGATGATAGCACTCGCGGCGACTGGCCAGGTTGTTGGCATAGGAAAGCAGAAAGACCGGCGAGAAGAACGAGAGAAAAGTGCGCAACTACTGGGGAATCGACTGTTGTATCCCACGCTGGCGATTCCCGTGGTCATCGTCGCCGGTGGAATTCTGCTGAAGTTCTGGAACATCGGCGGCCAACCAGTGGTTCCCGCCAATCAGGTGACACATGTTGCGCTGGGTGTTGCCGCAATTGTCGCGTGGCTGATGGCACTGAGAATTACCAGAGCGCGACCGATGATGGCATTCTCCGAAGGTGGTCGACTTTTGCAGGACATCAGCTGGGCAGTGATTTTGCCGCAGATGTTGGCCGCACTTGGCGGAATTTTTGCTGCGGCCGGCGTCGGTGATGTGATCGCCAAGGGAGTAGAAGCAACCATTCCCACGCAGTATCCGGTCGTCGCGGTGGTCGCCTACTGTCTTGGTATGACGGTTTTCACCATCATTATGGGGAATGCTTTTGCTGCCTTTCCCGTGATTACGCTGGGAATCGGATTGCCCTTTATCGTCGATCAACACGGTGGAAATCCGGCGTTCATGGCCGCTTTGGGAATGCTCAGCGGCTATTGTGGCACGCTGGTCACGCCGATGGCGGCCAATTTCAATCTTGTCCCTGCTATTCTGTTGGAATTGGAGGATCGCAATGCCGTGATCAAGGCGCAGTTGCCATTTGCTATTGCCCTGTGGGTATTCAATGTTGTGGTCATGGCTGCGCTTGTGTATTGGATTTGAAGTCTGCACGCGTTACTTGCATCTTCTGCCCAACTGCGCATTACTCGGTCGAGAATGTCTGATGACCGACATGCTGCTGCCGCGCAGATCGCACCTGCCAGCGCTTCCGATGGAAGCGTAGAAATCGAGTGTGCGGTTCTAATGCCCAGCTTCAATACCGGGCCAGAATTGCTCATCCGCACGGTGCAGGACGCCCTTGCTCACTGGCAACCAGTGTGGGTTGTAATCGATGGCTCGACGGACGGAAGTGCTGACGCGCTGGCTGGGCTGGGTGTTCCCGCCGATCGTCTGCGAGTTCTGGTGCTCCCGGAAAACTGCGGTAAGGGAGCTGCCATTCTTCATGGCCTGGAGCGCGCCGCTGAAGAAGGGATCACTCATGTGATTACCATGGATGCAGATGGTCAACATCCGGCGAATCGTATCGGTGATATGATTGCACAGGCGATTCGTTGTCCCCAGGCATTGGTTCTGGGTGAGCCGGTTTTCGATCATTCAGCGCCGTCGGTGCGCGTCAAAGGGCGTCGTATTTCGAACTGGTGGGCCAATGTCGAGACGCTTTGGTGGGGGATACACGATTCGCTGTTTGGCTTTCGCGTCTATCCGGTCGATGGGTTGTTGCATGTTATGCGCAGCACTCGCTGGGCGCGACGTTTTGACTTTGATGCAGAAACGGCCGTGAGGCTGTGCTGGCGGGGATTACCTGTGGTGAATGTGGCCGTCCCCGTCCGCTATCTAGGCCCTGAGGAGGGAGGCGTCTCTCAGTTCCGTTACCTGCGCGACAATGTGCTGTTAACCTGGATGCATGCACGCTTAATGATCGGGTTCTTCATCAGGCTGCCGTGGCTGACGCTGCGGAAACTGCGGCGACCATCACGGTAGCAAGCGCACCCGATAGTGCGTTTCGTTGTTCCCTTGCTGTGAAAACCGATGCGCAATTTTTGCTTCATTGGCAGTGATCTCGCTGCCTGGAACAATCGTCCAATCTTGCAAGTCATCGCTGGTCTCAATGGCATAGGTGCGGCCGACGACACAGCGCCATTCGATATCAATCTGACCAGACTCTCTGCTGTAAGTGAAATTGGAAATGCGGAAAACCGATCCCGTGTCTCGCGGATCTGTTCCTGCAAGATACTCGTTCAAGTTGCTGGCACCGTCGGAGTCGATATCGGCATCTGCATCCGCTACTTGAGAATTCAGTCCGTTGCTTTCTTCCCATGTATCCGGAGCGCCGTCACCATCTGAATCGCGCAGTGTCGTCAGTTGCACTGCAATCGATTGGGAGCCCGCAAGATTCTTACTGATCAGTTGAAATGTGTAGGTGCCAGTGGCTGGCGCATGGCCGGAAATGCTGCCGCTAGCAGGATTGAGGACAAGCCCCAGAGGCAGTCCCTCGGTTGCACGGACGATCGTGGAATCGTCGATTGCTGGTCTACCCGTAAGTTGAAAAGGCTGACCTTCGACTACGAAAATGGGAGCGATAGTTGAACGCTCAGGGACGGTGTTGGCGACAATGGAAAATGATCGCGCTGCGGTCGTGAGATCCAGTGTGCTTGCGGAAAGCTGCACCCCGTAGATCGGTGCAGTGGGGGAAAGCGCTTCCATCCACACACCTGCAGGCAGCAGCGCATTTCCAGCAAATGGCAATTCCAGCGGCACTGTTCCCGCAAAGGGCAGTGCGAGGTTTTGATGTGCGGTTCCCAGTGAAGAAGGGGCTCGTGTCCATTGTGATGGTTGAAAGCGATTGCGATCTCCCGTTCGATGCCAGGCAGACGCCTCGTCGAGCGCGCTCAGCCCAGTCGATTTCCAAAGTAGCCCGGGTTGGTAGGTGAGCCCGTCGACTGAAATCTGCAGGTCGGCCAGCGTCTCTCCCGAATATCCCCAGGGAACAAAATCAATGACGGTTCCGCTGCCGTCGGTGATCATGATCCAACCCTGATCAGAATCCCATGGCAGGTCAGCGCCAAAATAAATTCCTGAGTCGGGGACATCATCAAAAATCATGATGCTCTCAGCTTCCAGCACTTCTGGAAATGTCTGCGCAACGGGTGCCACTCCCGTCACACCATTGGCGGGATCGTTGACGACAACCTGCCAGCCAGCAGTCGGCAGCGGTCTGCCTGAAACGTTGATCAGTTCGACGGCGTCGATCGCCGCGCTATCCACGATTTCTGTCACCACAACCAATGCCCGGGGCAAGCCTGATTGAGTTGCCGTGACATTGACTTGCTCAGTGAAGCTCTCGACCGTGCGACCAGAGGCATCCACTGCCTGCAGGATCAGGGCAATGGGCGCATCGCTGAGAGTGTAACGCTCCTCAAGTGTTGCCCAGGCCAACTCTTGAAAAGGGCCGTAAGCACTGACGTAAAGTGATAGCTTGCCACTGCGTTGACCATTTGCGGAATTTGCAGTGATCGTCACATCAAAAACTCCAGCTTCCATCGGTTGTCCAGAAATGACTCCAGTGGTGCGATCCATCGTCAGTCCTGCGGGTAAGCCACTGGAGCGATAGCTGGTGACATCATTTCTAACATTGATAGCAAGCGTAAAGGTGTCTTCCACAATCACTTGTGCGGCAATGTTTGTGACCACAGGCGCGCCAGTTTTTCCTGGTGAGCCCAGTGGATTCGTGCTGGCTAGCCATGAGGTGCGTTCATTCCACAGTGCCGTCCTTCCACCTGGCTCCGCCGCAAATTCCAGCGATCGTCCATTTGCTGTCGCGGAGAACCAGTCCGCCTCGTAGCGAAAACGCTGGATGGGTGCCGCTGCTGGAGCCGGTAGCGAAAGCTCCAGGGTTTCGCCAGAATTGTCGAGCCTGCCGCTAAAATTTCCGACTACTCTGACGCCGACACCATACCGTCCTGCGAATGCGTTGGTGTCCTGGGCGACGACTATGAACTCTCCGGGATCAAGTGTCTCTGCGCCGAAAGTGAAGCTGATCCCGTCGGTGAATCGAACGCCTTCGAGGTTTAGCTGCGTATCGCCGATGTTTTGAAGTTCAACGAACTCATGCGGTGTGCCATTTGCAGGACTGAACAGGATTTCAGTAATGCGCAGGTTGGCTAAAAGGTCAACGTGAGCTGAGATGGGAGCAATGTTAGACTGTCCCGGACTGGCGATGGCAAGTAGCTGCAATTCAGGTGCGCCGTCAGGCACCCGTCCGTAAGCGCCATCGCCCACAGCATTGATGATGGAGATTCCGTCAATCGGAAATCCGTCACGGTCTAACAGTGCCACTTCCTCAGAGTCGCGGGCAAAGGAGAAGTCGAGCGCCGATTGGTCGAGTGTCAGGAAGCCCTCGGGGGCGATGAAGCTTAACGGCGAGAAGGTAAATTTTTCCGGACGATAGGCGGTATCATCCGTCAAGCGCAGTCCTGTCAGGTCGACGGGATGACGCGAGGGATTGTAGAGTTCAATGTAATCCTCTTCGAAGCGGTCTGATGAAGTGGCGAGGAATTCGTTGATGACCAGGATCTCAGGAGATTCAGTGGGTGTCTGTATGTTGGCTGCGCCCAGAGAAGGAATGCCCACTTTCCACTCCTCATAGAACCGACTGATAGACCAGTCTGCCGCCTGGATGCCAAAGGATATGCTGTCGATCAATGTGCCATCGGCAGCAAACAATGCCACTGCGTCGCCACTGCCGCTGAGCCCGAAGTCTGTGGCAAGAAGCGCATCGCCCAAAGCAGTGCCAGCGCTGATGGTTAGATAACTATTGGCCGGAATCACAGTGCCAGCCGGGAACGGAAACTCGGCAGGAACGTCGGGCTGATCACCCAGGCCCATGCCGCCGATATCCACCGGCGCAGACGAAATATTTTCCAGCTCAATCAAATCAGGAAAAATACCACTGATTTCCACTGCAGATCGATTGGATGCGAGAACTTCGCTTAAGCGAATCGATTCAAAATTTGTGAGAGCCCGGACTTCCCAAATGCGTGAAAGTGTAGGATCAACTTGCCACTCGCCAGCAAAGTTGCGTCCGCGCACAGCGACTTGGAACGTGCCATTGGGCAAGTCTGTCAGCGCAATTTCAGCTGTGCGGTTATCAGGATTCGTTTGGTCGAATCCAAGGACATCGCCAATGGGAAGCTCTTCGCTCCAAGCGCCTTCGTTGATACGAAATTGGTAGGAAAAGAAACCCGGTCCGCCCACCGTGAGCAGCGCATTCGAGGCATCGGTCACCGCATTCGGCTCACCTTGCACAAAAATTCCAGAGCCGACAAATGCCCCCGCATCTCGACCGAGCGCTCCCGCTCCACGTGCTGGGGAAGTCGCCTTCAAGCGGAAATCGCCCTTTGCTTCATCCACGAATGCCGGGTTGGTGATGATTGCATTGGCAGTACCCAGATCGATTGCCGTTTCCTCTCGTTCGCCGATCTGAGCCGTGGCTGATTGCGCATTTAGAGAGTTGTAGTCAGCTGTCAGGACGCTGGTCGTTGCCTCCGGAAGGTCAGCATTGCCAAAAATTCGCGGCACTCGATAGAAAATATTACTACCAGCGTAAGCACCACGAGCAGCCGTGCCGCCAGGCTCATCGACATAGAGATTGATGGCAGATCCAATATTGGTGAAGCCAAAGGTGTCGACGAAATCATCGTGCACATCGACGACCGTGTTGTTCTCAAACACGGTGGCGGCATTCCGTTTCAAATTGATCGCGTGATCGACATCCCAGAAAACGTTGCGGGTCACGACGATGTTTGTGTCGGTCCCTGTGTCACCCGTTGAAATAGAGTTGGCATAGCCGCGGTCCGAGGTTTGATCGTCTTTGAAAACATTGGTGAAAAAATTGCCATCAATGTAGACGTCGCCACCCAAGTCGAGTTGTTCGTCACGAGCACCGGTGAAAACATTGTTCAATACTTGCAGGATCTGACGGGACTCAGTTGAGCGTTGTCCGCTGTCGACATCGATCACGTCATTGTGACCCGCGTTGCTGCCGAATGTGTTGCCCCGAATGATGAAATGCCCGCCCGACGGGAAGGCACCAGTGCCCTTGATATGTTCGCTGACATTGTCCAGTTTCAGCGCTTGCGGTTCTTCGCCTGGCAGGAACATGTCAGGGAAACGACAATTAGAAATCGTGGCGCTGGAGGAAACGGAATGAATGTAACGCAATCGACTGCCGCGGAATGTGCATTGGTCGATCACGGCCTCCGATCGTTCAAGGTGA
>JBNMNB010000049.1:0-36399 GCA_051270635.1 Verrucomicrobiales bacterium
CCTGTTCGAGCTTGGCCTGTTCGAGCTTGGCCTGTTCGAGCTTGGCCTGTTCGAGCTTGGCCTGTTCGAGCTTGGCCTGTTCGAGTTTGGCCTGTTCGAGCTTGGCCTGTTCGAGCTTGGCCTGTTCGAGTTTGGCCTGTTCGAGTTTGGCCTGTTCGAGTTTGGCCTGTTCGAGCTTGGCCTGTTCGAGCTTCTCCTGTTCATTCCCCGCCTGCCCGAATCTCGCCTGCTGCTTAAGCCTCGCCTGCTCGAATTTTGAAGGAGGCCCCGCTTTTCTTTGAGGGGGAGTTCTTTTTTTCGGCGTGGCTGCGGCGTCTTTGTTTACGACTTTTGGTGGGGCGATCTTTTCGTTAATCGATTCCAGCTTCAGTTCTGGCAGCTGTTGCTTCCTCTTTGTCCGGCCCAGCAGCCGATTGATCATCGTCTTCGGCGGGTTGTTTGGGTCTGGCTTTACGTGAATTCGAATGACTTCCCGTTGGATAAGTGGCTTAGGAAGGGGCTTTTTCTTAACTGCGGGAAGCACCAGTTTAGGTCGCTTCTTTCTGCCAAAGGAAAATCCAAGCAGACCCTTTGAAGGGGCGGCTTCCTCCTGCTTCACATCCACAGTCGGGGCGGCGCCACCATTCGCCTGATTGGATACTGGAGCTTGGTCGGCTTGAGGTGGCGTAGCCTGAGACTGTGGGCCGGGATCTGAAAATACCAGTTCCAGTAGCCCTGCCCGAATACGATCGCCGTGGTGCAATACACGGTTGGAAACTGGCGCATCATTCACCGTAGTCCCCAAACCTGATTCCAGGTCTTGCAGGAAGTATTGGCCATCATGTGGGGCGATCGTGAAGTGGCGATCAGCAAGGGCGTAGGCTTTCGCGACAGTTACCGCGACACCTTCATTCAATCCAAACGTCGTGTTGCCGCTTGAGTTGAGCGGCAGAATTGCGCCATTTTTCGTGATTACTTCGGCCATTCTCCCAATTAACCATAATATCAGGAATTATCATAGTTAATAATGGATTAAAATGCAAAGCAACAAGAGGCTCATGGCAAAGGAATCGTAACGAAATGAGAGGCAGAAATGACAACTGAGATCCGCAATATTGCGTCTTTGCCTACCGAGATTTCAGGCATTGGCGCGTTCTGCACCGACATTCAACTCGGCGCCAAGACTCCTTCAATTCTCACATGTCGGAAAATTGAGTTAATGAGATTGTCACAACTCTATAATAATGAAGTGGTTTAGGTGATCTTCTAACCGTATCGGTGACATTACGAGATTCCACCTTCCTGAGATTGAATCGATGCCCTCTTGCGGCAGGTTTCGGATTTCTCAACTTTTGTTGGAAATCAAATTTTCAGATGCTATACCACAAACGATATGAATTTGGAGAGCTTTGGTATCCACTACAAGATCGAAGGGGACTCAAGCTACGGTGACGAGCGGGTTCTCTTGAATGAAGACGACAACTTGATTGCCGACTGTGAGTGGGCTGATGAAGGCTATAGCGTGGGTGCTTTTCTTTCACCGAGTGAGAATCAGAAAATAAAGGACGGCATCAGGGACATCATTTACAGGGAGCTAGGTGCCGTTGGCGTGAAGGTTCCGGATAATTTTCCGCTCGAAAAATACCATGAATTGGTCGGAGTGGAATCGGACGCAGAAAGTCCGCATATGCGATTGATCAATCGCACGCGTGGAGGCTATCCCACCAGCGAGTTTCCGATTGATATTTCGATCGTTTCGAATCGAATTTCCGAACTCGTAGGTGTTCCTGTTTCAACAGATAGTGCCCAAGAGGAAGGCGGAGACGCATTTTTCTTCAGGATCGTTCGCCCAGGTTCAAGTGATAACAACCCTCTGCATCGGGATGTTTGGCTCGATCGCTTGCGTAATGCCGTGAACATCTACGGGCCCATCGCCGGTAGCAATGATCAATCATCGTTGATCGTAATTCCCACCAGCCACCACTGGAAGGAATCAGAAATCGAGCGAACGGGACCCGGTGCAAAGGTGAACGGATTCTCCTACACAGTTCCAGCGGTTGTAGGGGCGCTTAAGGAGATTAAACCGATCCGCCCGAATCCTGGAGCAGACGAAGTTCTCGTGTTCTCTCCGTATTGTATTCACGGCGGCGCGACGAATATGAGTGGAAATTTGACGCGAGTCTCACTTGAGACGCGCTTCTGGAGGATTTGATGGCTGCGCGGGTGCGTCTTCGTTTCGATGAACAGCTTTGATTAAGAACTGAGGGCGCTTCTTTACTTCCTGATAGAGACGAGAAAGATAGTAACCGACTACTCCAAGCTGAACCAGGATGATGCCTCCCACCAGCCAGATCGAAACAATGATAGAGGTAAAGCCTGGGGCTACCGATTCCGGCTCAATGAGCTTTCTCGCTGTGTAGTAGGTGCCCAGTGATAGCGCGAAGAATGAGATCAGTATTCCCGATGCAGAGATGAATTTGAGCGGAGCGCTGGAGAATGAAGTGATCGATGTGATCAGCAGCTGCAGGCTTTTGTAAAAGGTGTATGCCGATCGGTTTTCATTGTGAACAATTTCAACTGGAATTCCAAGTTGGCGAAAACCTGCCCAGGCGAAACTGGCTGCGAGGTAGACATTTGATTCCTGAATATTACAGACGGCATCGACATACTGGCGGCGCATCAGACGCGCAGTCGTCGGACTTTCTGGAACTTCAATTTCTGAAATTTTATTAAAAGTCTTGTAGTAGAGCCATCCTCCGAAAGCGATCACTGTTCCTCCTGATCGCTTCGATTGAAGTCCGAACACGACGTCAGGAGTTGGCGAAGAATCGGTGAGCTCGCGCCAGAAGTTGATGAGCCACTCTGGTTGGTCTTCCAAGTCGACATCGAGTAAAAACACAAAGTCGCCACGACTCTGATGCAAGCCCGCGAGGATAGCTTTGTGATGTCCGAAGTTTCGAGACAGGTCAACGACGACGACGCGATCATCTTTTTCCCGCTCTGCGAGGGCAATAGCCAGTGAGTCATCCGGCGAACCATCATTCACCAGGATGATTTCGTAATCATTGCCGATCTCAGGTATTGCAGCCGCTGCAGCGGTAACTCTGGTGCAGAACTCTTCAATGAAAGATGAAGAACGGTAGAGCGTGGCGACGATAGACAGTTTCATGCGACTACTTTGCAGAACTGTAGCCCCCGTCAATGACGAGTGTTGAGCCCGTGACCCATTTGGCAGCGTCCGATAGCAGGTAGACCGTGGCGTGCGCCACGTCTTCCGGTTCTCCGTACCCAAGCGGGTAAAGTTTTTCGTTGGCCTCAAGGGCACCCGGGGGAAGTTTCTCACGTGCCCGGTCAGTCATTGGTGTGTTGACCATACCAGGCGCAATGCTATTGACCCGGATACCTGAGGGGGCGGATTCAATCGCGAGGTGGCGGGACACGGAGATGATCGCTGCCTTCGTGCCGCCGTAAACAGCATTGGCAGGCGCGGCGATTAGGCCCGCAACAGAGGCAATAAAGACGATGGAACCACCTTTCGCGATTTTACGTTTCTTCAGAAGCTCTACCGTCAGGAGAAAGGGAACTTCGTAATTAATGCGATTGAGTTCGTCGAACAATGGCTTTCTTACGAACCGTGCCAGTTGGTATTCGCTCAGTCCCGCCGCGTGAACGATTCCATCGACACTGTCGGGGAGTGAGTCGGTCAATCTGGACACCATGCCTTCAGCTGTCAGGTCGCCTGCGAAGTGAACATGATCACCTGCGTGGAGGCTGTGCACTGTTTCCTTCAGTCGGGTTTCGTCGCGGCCGATGGCAATGACATTGGCTCCCATTTTCGCACACTCTTGCGCGCAGCGTTGTCCTATTCCTGATGAGGCACCGGTGATGGCAATGATTTTGCCCGTCAGATGAAATGCCGTCGTCATGCCGATGAACGAATGGCATCGAATTTGGACTCGGAATTGGATTTGGAACGAACCAATTCAAAGATGGCACTCAGCGTTTCGCAATCGCGCAATTCCTGGCCACTGATACGGATATCGTAATCGTTGTCGATAAAAGCAATACAGCTCAACACCGCCAGTGAATCCCACTCAGGCGTCGCCTGAAGGTTCTTATCGATGGCGACCGCATCCAAGTTGTCCACGTTCTGCTGTAACTTCTCGATAAATGTCCTCTGTTCCATAAATTGATTTCGTGGGGATTCAGATAGTTGCTGATCGCCAAAGCAAGATACATCCCCCCCAGGATAATCCAACTCCAAATCCTACCAGCATGATCTTCATTCCGTCCTTGAAAACGTGTTGGGCAATGCAGGATTCCAGTGCCATAGGAATGGTGTTAGAGACGGTGTTGCCGCTGTGCTCAAGATGAAGCACGAATTTCTCTTGAGGGATCGCCAGCTTCTTCCGCAGATGCTCAAGCATGAATGCATTGGCTTGATGAAAAACAAAGTAGTCGATGTCTTCGAGATTACATTCTGCAGCATCGAGGACGCGTTGAACTGTTTGCGGGACATGCGCAATAGTGAAGGCAAAAACCTCGGGTCCATTCATGTGCAGGTGCCCCGGGCCGAACTGCCAGTCGCCCGGGCAGTCAGGGCCAGGTATCGCCAGGTGTCGCTGGCCTCCTCCGTCAGAGCCGAAGGCAAAATGGGACAGGCGAGGCGGGTTGCTACTTTTAGCAGAGCTGTCGTCAATAGTAAGAAGTGTGGCGGTGGCTCCATCGCCAAAAATGGTCCGACATGATGGGTCGTCAGGATGCAATCGGCGGCTGTAGAGTTCACTGGTTACGAAGAGTAATTGCTGCGAGATTCCTGCTTGCAGGAGTCCCGCTGCGACAGCCAGCCCATGAATGTATCCAGCGCAACCAGAATCAAGGTCAAGCGCGCCAGTGCTCATTGATAGTTCCAGGCGATGCTGCAATTGACAGGCACTGCTGGCCAATGGACGATCGGGCGACTGGGTACAAAAGAGAATGAAGTCGGGGGCGAAATTCTCACTTCTTGCGCGCAGGCGCAGGCTGGCTACTTCCGCCATGTCGACTACTGACTCACCATCGGCGGCGATGTGGCGCTGGCGGATTCCTGTTTTCTGAAAGATCTTTTCCGCAGACCACTGCTGAGGAAACAAGGCGGCGATCGCCTCGTTGGAAAGGATTGTTTCTGGCAGGTAGGAAGCGATATCCTGGATCATAGATCGATGTCCTGCCAGTGGCCGACGCGTTGGGCGGGATTGCCGTGATAGACGCCGCCAGAGGTTGACGAATGCATCAATGTTGCTCCGGCTGCGACGACGGTTTGCTCTTCCAGTGTGATCCCGTTGCAGATGGTCGAGTTCAATCCCAGGAAGCAACTTTGACCCACCGTTATGTCACCACCCAGTGTCACATGAGATGTGATGGTCGTGTGTTTTTTGATCACTGAATGATGCGATAGAATACTACCTACCCAGACGGTCACATTGTCTTCGATTGTGCAGAACGGCATGATCGTATTGTTCTCCATGATGAATACGTTTTCTCCAAGGCGCGTATCTCTCCAGGACGAAGAGCGGGATGAAAGGTAAGTGGCCATCTTATAGCCACGAGCACGGACGGCTTCAAACTTCTCCTTACGGATGCCGTTCATCTGCGAGTAGCCAATTGCAACAAAGGCATCGTGGCTGGCAGCCGGGTAGACGGATGGCAGGTCTTGAAAGGCCACCATGGGAAGTCCGAGATAGTCCGGGACATCGATGAACTGACGGTCCAGACAAAAGGCAACCACTTGGTAGCCCGAATCATGGGTGAAGTAGAAATGGGCCAGCTGTGCCATATTTCCCTTCCCAAAAATTACGAGTTTCCTGCCAGTATCCATCTCATTGAGAGTTCTCGGAATGCCCGGGAGTGTCAATGGGTATCCTCTAAAGCAACAATGAAAAAGCGGCAGCCCCGGAAGGCTGCCGCTGAAATCAATTGGTGCCGAAAGTCAGCGCCGCTGACCGAGCCCAGGCAGTTTCATTGGTTCGACTACTTGTTAGGGGATGGCTCAGTCAAGTGAACCACTCCTTTCACATCCGGTTTTTTTCCCAGTCCACATCCCCCAGTGGAGAATGCTGAAACCATGAGCAGCAGTAGCGGCAACCGAAGTCGTGTGAAATGCCTTGAGGCAACCCAATTCTTCATAGCACCATCTTGAAAAAAGAATTTCTCAATGACGAGGAAGAAATGGGTCATTTTGTCGGCGTTCTTATTTAGAAGACATGTAGCCGCCGCCCATGGAGCTACCGCTGTCCATCACTGGAGCAGGAGTAGGTGCAGGAGAGGAGCAAGATACAAGCGCGATAGCGCCAACAGCGAGAACTGCAGCAGCGAGAGCTTTGAATAACTTATTCATCGTACGATTTGTTGGTTTATGGATGGTTTTCGTCTACTTCGCCTGCGAGGGGCGCAGGCAGTCAACGAGGGACAAATAGTTCACGGACAAGGATTCTCAACAGATTTCTCTAGTCAGTAATCCTGAGAGAAATTCCCAGATCGACTAGATCAAACAGTGCTGCCACGTCGATATTAGCCATTCGAATGCAGCCATGGCTTGCGGCTGTTCCCAGCAGGTGTTCCTGATTGGTTCCGTGAATGTAAATGTAGCGATCTCGGGTATTTGCGTTTTCAGGATCGAGCCCGTCCAGCCACAGGATCCGCGTCAGCACCAGATCTTCCTCGACCGGCTCAGCCGGATCCCAGATTCCGACAGGCATTCGACCGCGGAAAATGGTGCGTAACGGGGCATCGTGGCCGATTTTCTCAAAAACCGCGAAGTTTCCCAGCGGTGTTCGATTGCTGTCCAGCTCAGTTCCCAGGCCGAATTTAGAAGTGGAGATCGTGTAGGATGTGATTACACTCTGCCCTTCTTTCAGCAGCATGGTTTGCTCAGGGACAGAGACTTCGAGGTGCATGTGCATGAGCGCTTGTGATCGGATATACTGGTTTTTTAACGTCCTGTCCGCAGCAACAAGCTGATCGATACGATTTATCTCGAAAACAACGAACGTGACTACTCAAGGAAAACACATAGCAGTCGCCGGCGCAACTGGCGCCGTCGGGAGGGAGATTCTCGCATGTCTTGAACAACGCAACTTTCCAGTGGGGAAGATAACGCTGCTCGCATCTGTCCGCTCGGTCGGAAAGACGCTGCCTTTCCGTGGGGAAGAGGTCGCCGTTCAGGAGCTGACAAAGGATTCCTTCACAGGTGTCGATATCGCCCTGTTCAGCGCAGGCGGTGGAACATCGCGGGACTTCGCCCCGCATGCGGCAGCTGCTGGAGCAATCGTCATTGATAATTCGTCCGCCTTTCGCATGGATGCCGATGTGCCCCTGGTGATCCCGGAAATTAATCCGTCTGACGCCAGATCGACACCCAGGGGCATTATTGCCAATCCGAATTGCACCACCATTGTCACCCTCATGGGGCTCGCCCCATTGCATCGCGAGTTTGGGCTTTGTGACATCATTGCTTCCAGCTATCAGGCTGTATCCGGAAGTGGCGCGCAAGGCATCGCCGAGCTTGAATCGCAAGTGAAAGCGATCGTGGCTGGCGAGCCAGTCATTAAATCAGTCTACCCCCACCAGATCGCTTTCAATGTTATCCCGCAGGTAGATGTCTTTGAGGACAATGGCTACACGCGTGAGGAAATGAAGATGCAGAACGAGGGACGCAAGATTTTGCACCTCAAATCTCTGCGTGCCTCAGTGACTTGTGTGCGTGTGCCAGTCTATCGCTCCCATTCGGTAGCTGTCACTGCGACATTCCGCAGACCGGTAGATGTCGAGCGTGCTCGCGCCTGCATCGATGCAGCGCCCGGAGTCCACGTCTGCGATGACCGAAAGGCCGGGCTTTATCCCACTCCGCTCGATACTTCAGGAAAAGACGACTGCCTGGTCGGGCGGATTCGCCGTGATCTGGTCAGCGACAATGGTCTGACCTTCTGGGTCGTGGGTGATCAGGTGCGCAAAGGCGCAGCGCTCAACGCCGTGCAGATTGCTGAAATCCTGTAGCCAGAAAGCCTGAAATCGCTTAGATAGTCAAAGAACCAAGATCCCACGGAGCCTTGAACGACGCTTTTAAGACCTATATTAACGAGCAGCGCGTCCGCGTGGACGCCGCAATGGATAAGCTCATGCCCGCAGAAGATGTAATGCCTCCCACAGCGCATAAGGCTATGAGGCACAGCATGTTTGCCGGTGGTAAACGGTTGCGCCCCATCCTTTGTCTGGCGGCCACTGAAGCCTGCGGTGGCGATATCGACCGCGCGATGCCACTCGCCTGTGCAGCGGAAGCAGTGCATACCTATTCTCTCATGCACGATGACTTGCCGTGCATGGACGATGACGATTTCCGCCGCGGTCACCCCACTTGCCATAAGGTTTTCGGTGATGCAGTGGCAGTTCTTGCGGGCGATGCACTGCAGGCGCTGGCATTTGAAATGGCAGCCGGAGCCGAGCCCTCCAGCCGCTTCGGTGTGCGCGAATACGTCATGGAACTCGCCAGCACGGCCGGCAGTCAACATTTGATCGCAGGTCAAATCATGGACATGGAAGGTGAGGGCACTGTCTGCACCGAAGAAGGGCTGCGCGCCATCCACGAGCGGAAGACCATGGCCCTGCTGACGTCCTCTGTGCGCCTGGGAGCTATGAGCTCCGGTGCCGATGATGCCCAACTTGAGGCACTCACGCGTTTTGGAAAAGCGTTAGGATTAGCTTTCCAGGTCATTGATGACATCCTCGACGTCACCCAGACCAGCGAGAAACTCGGCAAGAGCGCCGGCAAAGACGTAGCAGCAGAAAAGGCCACCTACCCATCCATCCTGGGCATGGAAGCCTCCCGCGCCGAAGCTAACCGCCTCACAGCCGAAGCCTACGCCGCACTCGAAATCTTCGGTGAAAAAGCCGCACGTCTACGATCACTTGCAGAGTACTTGTTGAATCGAGATTATTAGGCTCGATCGAAGCAGGGGACACTTACGGCAATGAATCTCGTCCCAAACCATCTGGAAGCGTTTCTAAATTTCGATAAGATCGTTGCTCTCAACGACGAAATCACCGCCACGGCGGATGCCATTCTCGTGGGAGAGACAAACGAGTCGGAGCGAGCGCTAGCCATGTTCGAGTGGGTCAGCGTATTTACGTCGAAGGACGGTTGCAGCCCTTTCTGACGGTGCTCGCTGGTTCGATGCATTTCTACCTTTACTTGGCGACTTGTCATTTGTCGCTTCATGCGGGAGCGTCCACTGATGAGTGATTCCATTGAAGCCCTTCCTCGCACGACAAATCGTGAGTTGCAGTTTGCGCATGGCACGGCCATCGGCATGAGCCATCGCTGGCACAAGGGACAGTATTGCACAATCTTGACGAAAGCGGGAATCGTCGGCTGCGGAATATACGATCTCACGACACCGGCGGAATTCGGGCAGGCGATCGCGATTGCCAGAGGGACACCGCAGAACCCGCTGGCAGAACCGGAAGACCTCTACGATGCCACGATTGTCGGGCTGACACCGCAAGCGAAGAAGCTGGGAATCCGCGAAGGCATGACCGGGCGCGAGGCGGTGGAGTTGATGCTGCAGGCACCGTTGGATGATTGAATACCGCTCTGTTCTACGTCTCCGGAGAAAAGCTTTTCATCATTTTCGGTGCGTCGGCGCCGCACTGGAACAGAAGGTCAAGCACGGTGACGCCGTGTTCGAAATTTCCGTGCAATTGCGAATACTGCGGATAGCCAGCGTAGTCCATCCAGTCGACAGTGATCCCAGCGGTGGCAAAGAGTTCAGCATCCAGATAGTCACGGGCAGCGGGGCCGGACAGGTAGTGGCTCGCCTCGGCATCGCGACAGATTCCCAGCAGGCGTTCGGATTTTCCGTCAACAAGTTGGTAGTCGCTTGACCACTGGATCTCGGTTGTGATCCCCAGCCATTGATTGATCGCAGTGATGAACAAATGATTGATCTCGCTGAGGTGCTCGAGATCTCCCGCGCGCGTATAGAGTGATTCCAACTCTTCCGCATAGTCGCTGAAGTGCGGAGCCTTTGCATAGAATCCGCGCAGTGTCTGCCAGTGTTTGGTCGCCCAGGCGGCATCGCTGACGCGGGTTTCTTTGATCGTTTGAAGATATTTTCCCTTCACTTCCACGGGGACTGACAGCCACTTGAGCCCGCCGGGGCCTTTTACTTTGTTCCGGTTGCGCCAGTCGCGCCGCGTGTACTGCATGTCGTCATACAATACGAAAACGTCGACGCTGTTGATCAGGTCAAAGTATCCTTTCCAGGGAATGTAATTGGACTGGAGAATTGCTACCTTTTTCATTGTCGCTGGGGAGTGTGGGCTGCCGAGCCTGGAAAGGTTTCTGGTTGACGGTGAAGTGAGCGTCCTCTACCACCGCAATTGAATATCGTAAAGCGCAGATGCATGTCGCCTTTGCGACCCTCTGTTTATGGGAGGCACCCATCATACCATCCTTGTCACTGCTGTCGGAGCCGTTATCGGCTACGGAGTGGTGCAGTGTCTGCGCAGGGCATACGGTGATGTGACCATCATAGGCACGGACATTTATCCCGATGCTGTTGGCCAGCGCTGGTGCGATCACTTCCTCCAGGCAGTGCCTGCGAAGGAGTCGGGCTACATCGATTTCCTGCTGGAGACAATCGACCTGCATGACGTGCAGTTGGTGATTCCAGGGACGGAATATGAGATCGAGGCACTGCATCGGAATCGTGATCGCCTGAAGGGCTCCGGCGCTGTGATTCTTCTCAATCGGCCTGAAGTGATCGATACAACGCACGACAAATGGCGGGCATTTCAGTGTTTTGAGCAGGCAAAAATCCCGACGATTCCCTCGCGTATTGATGCTGATTTTGCCGCTGCTGTTGCAATGTTAGGATTGCCGATGCTATCGAAGCTACGCCGCTCCGATGCCGGAAAAGGAATGCGCATCGTGCATGATGAGGCAGAATTTCACGCCTGTAGAGAAGTGGCTGGCGACAACTTTATGGTGCAGAAGTTGGTGGGTTCCGATGATGAAGAGTTCACCGCAAGCGTCTTCGGTTTGGGTGATGGCACCGCGATCCATGGCCCAATTCTAAGGCGTAAGCTTTCGAAGGCTGGTGCTACTGACAAGGCGTGGACAGTGCAAGATGCCGCGATCACTTCTCTTATAGAAGCACTCACTGCCGAATTGAAGCCGCTGGGGCCAACGAATTACCAATTCCGCAAGGACGATGGACAATTCGTCGTGCTTGAAGTCAATGCGCGCGTTTCCTCTGCGACATCGATTCGCGAAGCCTTCGGTTTCAACGAAGCTGAGATGTGTGTCGAGTGGTTCCTGAAGGGAATCCGCCCGGATGAACCAAAACTACGCAGTGGCTCAGCGCTGCGTTACCTGGCCGACGCCGTCGCCTACGACGACTAGCTGGATTAGCCTAGCCCTAGTCTATGCACAGATCGCTGAGGGCGCATCGTAGCAGGGGTGACTCCGCGCTGGCAAAGCTAAGAAAAATCCGCATGGAGCCCGAACACATAGATATCGTTCCGGTTCCATTGAACGAAGAGCCGTCGAAATGGGAGGAGTGGCGTGGGATAGCCTTCTTCGTTCTAATCGTCATTGGATCGAGCATGGCCATTTGGAATATCGAGATGCTTCGTCCTGTCGCGCCGCTGATACTTCTCGGCATCGGACTGTTCTTTGATTTCGTGTCTTTAGTCGCGAGGATTTCGACGGCTATCACTGGACGATATTCGTCTGGATTCTTCGTTGTGGGATTTGCGTTCTACTTCTGGGCATGGCTTGCATATCCCCATCCCATTCTTCTTAGAGACTCGGACGGCCTGTTTTGGCTTTGGATTCGGAAGTTGCCCGACATCGTTTCCCTTGCCGTCCTGCATCTTGCGATTCATATTTCATATGGTCGTGACGAAGACGAAAGCGACACTAGTAAACAGAAGAACAACAAGCTTCCATCCGCATGATCAAACTCTGTCGCAGTATCAATATCGGAATCACCGGTGTGGTGTCTACCGCCAGATCGGAGGTTAATATGCGCTGGCATCTTCTTGCGACTGTGCTCGCGGTGCTCGCCGGGTTTGTGTGCGAGATCAGCTATGTCGAATGGGCGCTCATCAGCGGATGCATTGGCGCAGTGCTGGCGCTCGAATGTTTGAATACCGCGATCGAACATCTAGCGGATCGCGTGACCACGGAGCGCGATCCGCTGATCGGCTTGGCCAAGGATGCTTCTGCGGGAGCCGTTCTACTGATGTCGCTGGCCACCGCAGTGATTGCCGGACTGGTCTTCTTGCCGCATCTCGTGGAAATGTTGCAGTGAATGCCAGGTGAACCTTCTTGGAGGTTCAGAAAATGACCTTTAGTTTGGGAAGTTTGGCCTTGAGCTGGTTGCCGCCATCTTCTGTGGCTTTGGATTCCCAAAGGTAGAGTTTCTGCAGGTCTTTGAGTTCTGAGAGGTGTTCCAGTCCTGCGTCGGTGACCTTAGTGCCATAGAGGTTCAAGTTCTCGAGGCTGGTGACAGTTTTCAAGTGTCGGAGTCCCTCGTCGCTGATGGATGTCTGGTTGAGTTGGAGTCTGACCAGGTTCTTCATCTGCCCGATGATGGCGAGATCGGCGTCCTTGATTTTAGAGCGCGTGAGGTCGAGCGCATGCACATTGGCGACAATGGGAGCGAGCAGTTTAAGGTTCAATTTGTTCTTGTTATCGAGGTGGGTGAAGTCGAGGTCGAGCAGCGATTGGTTGGCAGAGACTGCGCGGACGTGGACGCCATTGGCCTTGAGGTTTTCCAAGAGTGACGCTTCAGGGAGTGGGATTCCGTCCGCCTTTTGATCGACGGCGAATCCGGCACCGCCGCTGGAAGCATCGGCAATGTGTTTGCCATCGCCAAGGTCTGCGCCATACAGGATCCATTTGCGCAGCAGTTCGGTGTCACGTTTGACCAGTGGATCACCTTTGGCTGGCATGATGTCAGGATCATCGGCAGGCAACACGGTCGATGTGTAAAGTGTGCTCTGTTCAGGGTCTCCCGCGACGATGATGGAACCGCCTTTTCCGCCTTTGCGAATTCCTTCCAAAGTATCGAGCCGAAGGCCGCTTTTCTGCTTTTCTTTCCCATGGCAATTGAAGCAATTCTTGCTCAGCACGGGACGAATATGGCTGGCAAAGACGTTCTTGGCAATGTTCTTTGGCCGCTTGATTTGCAGATTGAAATCTTTGGGATTGCCGATCGTGGACATGCTGGCTGGCATCGGCTCAGGCTCAGGCGATGCGGATGATGTCGCTTCATTGGCAGCCATGTCATCGCTGGGTGCATTTTTCTTTTTGGCAGTTGAAGCATCTGGTTCTGGATGAGCTTTTTTTCCCGCGCCGACTGGCGTCTGACGCACGTCCGTGGCCTCGGGTGCTGGGGTATCGTCTGTTTCGTTGTCCGACTGCTCCATGAGTTCTGCCATGGTGCGGGGAGCGCTATCTTTCGATGCCTTGTCCTTGGAGATTTCTCTGACGGCTACAACAGTGTTGCCTGGAGAATTCGTTCCTCCAATGAACGTGCCGGCAGCGAGGCTGGCAGTGGCAAGGAACAGCATCGCCGTATAACCCATTTGCATATTGCCTTCGACCACATGTCTGCGGTGCTTCATGACATTGGTTTTGAAGCAAGTGGGGCGTTCGTTTTCGAACAGATAGATGTCGCGGTGACGTCGCTTGAAGTAAAATGCGAAGGTGGCGAAAAGTCCCAGTCCGAACAAGCATCCAGCTGGCCAGTGGGGTGCTGCGGCGATCGTGGTCGAAGGAGTTGGCAGTAAGTAATAGGCAGCGCCGGCGCTGACGCCGACGATGGCGGCAACGGTGAGCAGCAGAAGAATGCCCGGCTCAATCTCCCTGTTACGCTTCCAGCGCACAAAAATCTCAAGCAGCAGCACGGCCCCGAGCAAGCCAATGAGTCCGTGAAAGATGGAATTTCCGATGGCTTCAGTCATGCAGCAATCAGCGACGGGCGAAAGTTTTCCCGAGTTTACCCAAAGATGCTGGTGATTGGCTGCCCTTTGTCAGCAACTGTAAATGGGCGACCTGTGCGGGAGAAAATCCGTTCTTCGAGTGGTAAGCCGAGCGCATAGGCGATCGTGGCATTGAAGTCTGGAACAGTGACTCCGTTCTCGAGGACGTTCGCTCCCATTTCATCAGTGAGGCCGAAGGCCTGGCCGCCGCGAATTCCACCGCCTGCCATGAAGCCACTGAATGCTTTCGGGTAGTGGTCGCGACCGTTGTTCTGATTGATCGTTGGTGTGCGTCCAAATTCTGTTGCGAGAACGACCAGTGTTTCATCCAGAATTCCGCGGCGCTCGAGGTCGCGCAGGAGTGAGGCAACGCCCTGATCGAGCGACCGGCAGCGGTTTTCGACAGAGTCAAAGTTGTTGGTATGCGTGTCCCAGCCACCGAGGGTAACTTCCACGAAGCGCACATCATTTTCGATCAGGCGCCGCGCCAGCAGACAGCCCTGGCCAAAACCATTGCGCCCGTATTCATCGCGGATATCGTCCTTTTCTTTGTCCAAGTCGAATGCTTTAAGGTCTTCGCTCTTCATTAGGCGAATGGCGTCTGCATACATGTCAGCATAGGCGCGCACATCCTTTTGATCATAGCGTTCATGGAAGGCGGCATCGAACTGATTGGCTAGCAGCAGGCGGTCTTCGAATTCTTTTTCGCTGACGTCTTTGCGTTTGCTGTTACGTAGTCCCTCGTTCGGGTTGCTGAGCACCAGCGGTGCAAATTTAGATTCCATGAATCCGGCACCGCCGCCGCGTGAGCCACCGCCGATGCGGACGCTGGCAGGTAATGTGCGATTAGTGCGACCATCCATTTTCTGGATCCATGCCCCGAGGCCTGGATGCTGAATCGTTCCCCGCATCTGATAGCTGGAGTGCATGAAGTAGTTGCCCTGTTCGTGTGCGCCCTGGGTAGAGCTGAGCGAGCGAACCAGCGCCACTTTGTCCATCTCCTGAGCCAGCATGGGCAAGTATTCACTGAGCTGGACGCCGTCGGCTTTTGTCTTGATAGCTTCGACCGGTCCCTGTGATTCGGTTCCAGGTTTAGGATCCAATGTGTCGAGGTGCGTCATCCCTCCTGACATGTAGAGGTAGATAACCTTGCGCGCAGTTGGTTTGCGTGGGGCGATCACTCCATTCTCAAGTCCGGCCAGCAGTGTGCCGGGCATCAATGATGGCAGCAGCCCGACACCAAGCATGCTCTTTGCGGTGCGGGTCACGAAGGCGCGACGCGTCTGTTCGTCTGAGTTTCTGAGGAAGTGTTCCATGGTGATCGGAATGGCTGAATGAATGTTAGGGAATGAAGGGGAAGTCTACGGGGCTATTTGACTACTGGACGAATGAAAACTCGCGCGCATTCAAGAGTGCCCAAATCAGCGACTGCGTTGCTTTTTCAGAACTCTCTTTGGCGAATTGAGCGTTGATCAAGGTACGTTCGCGTTCATTGGGAAGTCGATTAAGCATGGTGAGGAACAGAGCGTCACCCTTGGCTTCTGTGGTGTCCGCTTTCTTCACATTTTCCATGATCATGGCGTTTTTCTCTGTTACTTTTTCAAAGATGCTGCCGTTCAAAAGTGTCAGCACCTGGGCAACGGATGCTTCATTTTCTGAGCCATCGATGACTTCCCGTTCGGACTGGCCGAATTGCCCGAGAAAGTGGCCGTTGGGAGCAGGCGATGGAAGCTGGGATGCACGCACGAAGTCTTTTGAATATCCCTTCCACCGATCTTCATCGTTTTCGCTTTCAGATGGAGCGTCGTAGTCGCTCATCATGCCCATCGACATCATCTCTGCCGATGCAAGCTTTCCCTGGAGGTCGGAAACCTTGCTGTCCTTCAGTTTTTCTTTCTGTTCGAGGTCTTTGCTGAGCTGGCGTCGCAGGGAATTGTCATCAGCTTCCCGAGCGGCAAGGATGTCAGCGCGCAGTTTTTCGGTATCGTCATCAAAGTCGCGCTCAAGCTCGCCAATTTTTATGGCAATATCGGTAATGTCCTTGGGATTTTTCTGCTGCATCGCTTCTGATTGCTTGCGCATTGCTTCCAGTCGTTTCGCATACTTGTCGGAACCGGGGCGTTGGTCTATGGCAGGCACCGTGATGGTCATGAGTGAATCCCACAATTGCTCTGCGCTCATGCGCCGGAGCACTGGCCCGGGAAAGGAATACTTGGCAATATCCACATCGGTGGTCGTCGCCTGGCGTTGGTAAGTGCGAGTATTATAGAGGACTCTGAGGAATTCACGCTGATCGAATTTTACCGAAACAATCAGGTTCGAGAGGTAATCCATGAGTCGCTCGTTGTTCGCTTTGGTGTCGTCTCTGAAATCGTCCAGAGGCTCAATCAGGCCTACTCCCATGGCACGCTTCCAGAGGCGATTGGCAATGACGGTAGTGAAACGAGGATTCTCCTCCGACGTCATCCATTCTGCCAGGCCTTCGCGGCCCTTCCGCAGTGACAATTTGGAGCCAAATGGTGTACCGGCTCTTACATTTTCACCAGGTTTTCCATCACGGTATTGGTAGTCGCGGGGAAGCTGGAGCATCTTCTCAGTATCTCGCACGCCGTAGCTCAGTGGTTCTAGAATGTCGTCCAGTGCGTTGCGCACGTAGCGATCCAACCCTTTGTAGCTCCTGCGGCGTTGCATCCTCTCCAGACGATCGTCCACTTTGGCGAAATTCTCAGGTTTCACATTGGTGGACACCCCGTAGGTGTAGGCCGCCATTTTGTAGAAATCCATCTGCTTCCATTTGTCGAATGGATGGTCATGGCACTGCGCACAAACCATGCGAGTGCCGAGAAAGACCTGCGTGGTATAGGCCATGTGATCGAGCGGCATGTCCTCGTCGCGAAGGTAGAATCCGACGGCGCCATTCTCCCAGACGGAGTCACTTGAAGTGATGAGATCCGTTACGAAGGCATCGTAGGGTTTGTTCTCGCGAATTGCGTCTTTCAGCCACTCCGCATAGGCGTAACCAGCACTGCCTTTCATGTCTGTCTGCAGGCGAAGGATGTCTGCCCAGTAGTTGAACGCATGGCTGACATAGGCCTCTGAATTGAGGAGATGGTTGATCAATTTAGCGCGCTTGGTGCTACCGGAGGAATTCAGAAACGCTTCCGATTCCTGCATGGTAGGAATCCGCCCTGCCACGTCCAGGTAGATGCGCCGCAGAAAGACATCGTCCGAGGCCGGTGAGTTCGGCTTCACTTTGTTCTGACGATAGCCATCTTCGATGAAACGATCGATCTGTTTGCTGCGATCATCGGCGTGACTGATGCTGCAGATCGCCAGGGTTGCCAATATTTTGGCGGAGAGGATAGCGGTTGCTACTGAAATCGGTTTCATGGGACGTTGCATAGCTGGCTGGCAAGTAGGTGGAGCTGAAATGGATACGCAAGGGAAGGGGTTTCAGACCACTGGATGGGCAGAATCTACATAATTGCGGCACCGAATACAAACAGTGAGTGCTGGGCGTTCAGAGATTCTTAATAAAGATGTGGAGTTCTCGGAACTTCGATCTTGATGCTGTGATACGTATAAATGATTTACAATGAATAGCATATGGCGGTATTATGGTCATACGGTATGGGCCAATTTGTGTGCAATCGCCAATTTTCGTGTGATTCCCTTGCTCCCTGAGTCCTGATTTGCTCACCATAGACGTCATGAAGAAATCCTGGCTTCGAATCCTGGTGTCAATTGCCTTGAGTATTGGTGCGACATGCGGGGGAGGATGGGCACGTGAATGGATCTCAACTGATGGCAGGAAGTTAGAAGCTGATTTTGTCTCTGCTACTGCTACGGCAGTCACCGTGAGGCGGAACTTAGATAGTAAAGAATTTACGATCGTACTGGATACGCTGTCCGATTCTGACCGCAAGTGGGTGGCCGAGAATAAGGACAAAGAGCAACGCCCACGGCTTGGTTTGGATGAAAAGGCTGAAGGCAACGTCAGCCCTTATGCAAAATTGTTCACTGGCGGGTGGGCGATGGAGGAATACCGCGATTTGCCTTACGCGGTTTATGCGAGCAAAGACCTGGATCCATCGAAAAAATACCCGCTGATCCTTGGCCTGCACGGCAAGAGCAGTAATAACGAAAACGGAAAACAGACAGGAATCCTGGGCAAATTCACTGGTCTGCACCAATATGAGAAAAACCCTTCGATTCTGGTAGCGCCGCTGTGCTACCAGCCCTTTGGCGAAACAGGTGGCGGTTGGGGAGACAAGCCTGGCAAGCTGGCGCTGAATCTGATCAAGGACATGATCAAAAAGACGCCACTCATTGACGAGTCCAGGGTCTATGTTCTCGGATATTCCATGGGTGGAGGGGGGACAGTGTCATTGCTCCAGAACGACACTTCTCTGTTTGCTGCGGGCATCGTGATCGCGGGTTGGGCTGATGCCAGAGCCGTCAGCGTTTTTAAGAAAGTCCCCGTATGGGCATTCCATGGAGCCGATGATGACGTCGTGAAGCCTGACAGCATCCGCGAGACTGCTGACAAGTTGAAGCGGTCAAAGATCTTCAAATACACCGAGTTTCCTGGCGAAGGTCACGGAATATCGGGGAAGGTGTTCAATGATGATAAAGTGTTGCTGTGGCTATTCGAGCAACGACGATAGCGGGCAAAATCAATCTGGAGAGTGTTGATTCTCATTTTCGGATTGGGCGCGATTTTGTGCGGTTAAATTCTTATAATCAGCAGGTTAGGGGTCTATATCTAAGTTGTTTAAAAATGCCTCCTTGATAATTAACATTAAAATGGTAAAATCCATGAATAATGGCATTTTTCATAATGGATGGTTTGAGAGATGGCAGGCAGGACTTGGAAAAGCTGAGCTGGATATCTTTAACGCTGAGTCTCCTCCTGATCTGTGGAGTATCGTCGGTGGACGCGAACAATGGTGCCGTCGCTTATGCCCGGCCTCTGTCCAACATTTCCGTCGATGGCGACTTCTCGGATTGGCCTGCAGATTTTTTGCGCTATCCGATCGAGCAGCATGAATACGGCAGCCGGCTGCAGGGAGCAGAAGATTTTTCTGCATCATTTATGGTGGGTAGCAATCGCTCCAGGAATTGCATATATCTGGCGATTGAGATCGCCGATGATTCAATTGTCGGAACCACCTCAGAAGTCAACAACTGGAAAAACCAGGATGGATGTTCGGTTTTTCTGGGAACCGATCATGGAGAGAGCGGTTCGATCGGCGAGGCAAAGAGCATACTGGGGCATCTCTCTGGAACGCAAGTTGAGTCTGCAATCGTCCGAGAAAACGGTATTCATCGTTACGAGTGGAGGCTCCAATGCTTGCCTCCAGAAGGATACGATGAAAGATCTTTTACCGCTAGTTTCGACGTCGTCGTCAACGACCGTGACGATGACGGCTCGTTGTCTGTGGTGATGTGGGGGGCGGAATCTTCAAAGTCTGTGGACGCGAGTCGCTTTGGTGATTTGGTGATTCCGGCACCGGATTCAGTCATGGGAAGAATTGATGGTGAGATCAGCAATGAGAAAGATGCGCGAAGACTGGGGCCATCTCTGGTAAGGATTCAATCACTGGACGATCCACTATGTCTAGCAGATGTAGAAACCGACGGAGAGGGGAGGTATTCAGTCCAGCTGCCACTGGGGAGCTATAGCAGGCGATTGGCGTTTCAGGATCGCAGTTTTGTCACTGCCTTGGAACTTAATTCTCCCATATTGGAAGATCCGATAGATCCAGGGTCGGTAGTAAATGCTGAACAGCCGCTGGGCCCCGGCGTCACTAGAGAGGTGGGCTCTGGCTTGAACAAGGGAAGCTACCAGTCGCTGGGCGTCAATGATGGCCTTCCCGAAGGAGCAATGTGTTTTGCGCAGGACAATCTTGGGCGATTGTGGATCGGGGCGCGAACCGGACTGGCGCGGTTGGATGGAACAGTCGTGGAACTTTTTGGCGAATCCTCTGGCCTTCCGAATAAGCGTGTTGAGGCTCTTGCCTATCATGAAGAAGACAACCTTCTCTGGATTGGGACAGCAAACGGTGTCGCGCGCCTTGATCTTGAAAACTTCCGATTGAAGGTCTTTGGAGACACTTTGGGCAAGTGGGTGAAGTCTATTGAATGCGACAAACAAGGAAGGGTGTATGCAGGGACGCTGACTGGACTAGTCGTGGTTGAAGATGAGACTTGCCGAACTTATTCCATGAATGATGGCCTCGCTTCGAACAGAATCTACGCTGTAGACTGTGACGCGGTGACAGGGAACGTCTGGTTAGGAACGTCAGCGGGTGTCTATCTCTTCAATGGAAAGCGAGCCGAGAGATGTGAGTTCAGTGATCAGTTGGAGATTCCAAAGGTGGTTTCGCTCCTTTCCGAAGCTGATGGGACGCTGTGGATCGGAACCGGCTCTCAATTCCTTCGATACCGCGATAAGGAGCTTGAGATCGTAGAGTCAAGTGACAGTAGGTCGAGATTTGTGAGAGGAATTTCAAGGGATAGTTACGGGAACCTATGGATTGGATGTCCGCAGAATATGCGGTCATTCAGCGATACGTCCGGCAGCATCGCAATGATGCAGGCTGACCGAAAACTCATTAACGGATTCAATGATATTCAAACTCTCTTCAGAGATGGGGATGGAACGATCTGGGTCGGAAGTGTGGGGGACGTTTCAAGATTTTACTCGAACTATACGAAAGTTGAAAATCGTCCTGTGAAATGTCTCACAGCATCAATCGATGGTTCTATCTGGTATGCGTCAAGAGTGAATGGTGGCGGCTGGAAAGTTGTGCAAAACAAGGAGGGTGAGACTACTTCCTGCTCGATTGATTTTGAGCCATTGTGCCTGTGGTCTTCAGGCGATGAAGTGCTGGCAGGTGGCTATGATGGTGCCTACCGAATGCTCGATGGGCGATTCGTAAGAATCCAGGATTCTGGTTGGCCACGCAAACCAGTCCAACAAATTGTTCGTGACACGAAAGGTCACCTTTGGATCGCCAGTGATGAAGGGTTGCATGTGATCTCCGATGACGATGTCAGTCTCTATGGGATTACTGACGAACTGCATGACACTCCATTGCAGGTCAGTGTGGATTCAACGGGACGGGCAGTTGTCTGGACGCAATCCGGCGTCGTTATCGTGGATCACGCCAAGCGATCAGTCAAAAAGCTGACCAGGAATGATGGGTTGACTTCAGATTTCACATTCACTGCCTTCTTTGATTCAAGGGATGTTCTGTGGATAGGAACCAACGATGGAGTCCAAAGTTACGCGAACGGGGTGATGCAGAGCTACACGGACAACCTTAACTATCGAGTGCTGAGCGGAATGGAAGACAGCGTCGGTCATCTATGGTTCGTCGGGGAACGTTCGGTGACTCGATACGATGGAACTGTATTTCAAGAATTAGACGTTTGGGAAAGAAGCTCCCTAAGTGGCGTTGATAAACTCGTGGCCTCCGATGGTTCCGTATGGCTGGGAGGTGATACTGGTCTCTTCCGCTATCGCAGGTCGCTCGATCGGCCAGCAGTAGTGGTCGATAGGATTACTACCAATGAGCCGCTCGGGAGTGTTAGGGAAGTAGAGACGGATACAAGCAAGAAGCAGCTTGAGTTTTCTCTTCATGCCGTGTCATTGAAGACGGCAGCAGAGCATGTGCTGTTCAGATACAGGTTGGCTGGATGGCAGGAAGCATGGCAATACACCAACAAAGGTGAGATTAGATTCAGTAGTTTGCCTTACGGTGCATACACATTTGAGGTTGAAGCGATTGACTCAGATCTCAACTACTCGGAGTGCCTCAGGATTCCAGTAGTGGTGTCGTTTTCGTTGAAGCAAGTCGCCTACAGAGTATCGCTTTTCGTTTCTTCAATCTTGGTGATCGGATCCATCGGCTTCTACATGTGGCGCAGCCACAGCAATCAGCGAATACTTGAGGTCATGGTGAAGGAGCGAACCGCAGAGCTTGAAGACGAAATTGCTAAAAAGAATTCCGCAGAGCAGCAACTGAGGCAGGCGCAGAAAATGGAAGCTGTCGGAACACTCGCCGGTGGGATCGCGCATGATTTTAATAACCTTCTTACCGGGATTTCAGGTAATCTTGCAGTGGCGCAACTCGATCCAGAAAACGCCAGCGAGCACGTCAGTGCCGCTGAAAGTGCCGCGCGTCGAGCATCGGAGCTAGTGAAGCAATTGTTAGGGTTCACTCGGAAAACGGAAATGAACATGGTTTCCTGCGAGGTCAATGAAATCATCGTCGAACTGCGTCGACTGCTGCGTCACTCGTTCGATTCTTCCATTGAGTTTGAGTGGAATCTCACAGAGAATCTCCCCCCGATTTCAGCAGATTCTACTCAGATCGAACAGGTGTTGCTGAACCTTTGTTGTAATGCCAGAGATGCTCTGATGGAACATGCTGGGAAAATCGAGATATCGACAAGGCTGGTGCCGGACAGCGAGCACCACCAACATCAGATCGAAATCTCCATTCGCGACAATGGTTCTGGAATGTCTCCCGAGGTGCAGGAGAAAATATTTGAACCATTTTTCACGACCAAAGATCAGGGGAAAGGAACTGGTCTTGGGCTGGCGATGTCATACGGCATCGTTCAGCAACACCGCGGCGAACTCACTTGCGAATCAACTCCGGGAGAAGGGGCAACCTTTCGTATTGTGCTTCCGGCATTGCCACGAAAGACCGTTGTTACTCGGCAAATTGCACCCACCATGGCAGAAGTGCTGCAACTGGGCGGTGACTATACCGTATTGGTGGTCGACGACGAAAGTGTGGTGCGTGCCGTTGCTTCAGGGTTGCTCAGGAGGAGTGGCTATCACGTAATTACAGCCGATTGTGGTCAGGCAGCACTTGAACTTCTAGAGGACGAATTTGCTGAGATTGACGCGATTATTCTGGATGTGACAATGCCTGGAATGAGCGGCAAAGAAGTCCTGGTGAGGGTGTTCGAACTCTATCCGGATCTCCCGGTGATCATTTGCAGCGGCTATTTACTGAGTCCGGATGAGCTTGAGGCGGAAACAGGAGTTCGCCCTTCCGGCACGGTTCAGAAACCCTACGAGCTTAGGGTGCTTCTTGAAGCTCTTAAACGAGTGGTAGAGAAAGATCCCACACTGAGTGCTTGATCCAACTTGTGAGCTGTGGAACCAACGCAGTTGAAGGATTTCAGCCTAGCGAAACTGCGCGCCTTTCTTTACCTTTTCTACGAGTGCACTTTGCTCAGCTGCCGGGAGTTCGGAGGCGGCAACGGTTTTCAGGAATCCTGCTGGGTTAAAGCGGTAAAAGTGGTGTGAAACATCCTGAAGGACACCGCCGCGTTTGCTCTTGTCTTGAATGGCCTGTGCCCAGGCGAAGGCACTTTGTGCGTCGTGTTGCAAAATGGTGTAGGCGAACGTTTCAACTGCTCGATCAGTGTGCGGGCCCAGGCCGATCTCGTGCAACCATGCGCCGCAGGCATTGGGTTGATCATCGGCCCAAAATTGCACTGCAGCGGAGAGATGGCCGGGCAAGCTGTCACCATCCGCGCGGGCGACCAACCATTCTGCCATTTGTTTCGGGTTTTCCTCGCCGTGTTCAACTGCGGCCTGGCGTTCCAGTCGTGAAGCCAGGTTTCCTTCGAACGTCTGCTCACCGATCCAGTCGATCACAGTGTCAAAGGGTGCCTGCTCTGCCCAGTTGCCGATCGCCTGTTTCCATGCGTCACGTCGCAACTCGGAGTCCTCCACAGCGCGGATATTGTCGAATACCAACTCCCTCTCGCCATCGTTATCTGCAGCACACAGGGCATGCAGGGCGCTCCAGCGCTGCCCTGCGTCTTCAAGCGTTCCCACCGCCGCGACCGCAGCCGAAGGATCACGTTTTTTCCATTCTGCGAACACCGCTTCCGTGGCGGGTTGCATGTTGGCGGGATGGCCCGCAGCTTCGCTGGTTTGGGCGATCAATGTAAATGCGTTCGCTGGATCTTTGGAGGCAAGGATTTCAAAAATTCGCGGCAGTCCAACCTGGCGGTTTTCCCGGTGCACTTCGTTGGTCATGAAATCGATTGCTGCCTTGGGATCGAACATTGCCCAGCGACCTGCGATGGCCTCCATCATCGTGCCGCGGAAAACAGTGTCGCGTTCGCCTCTCACGATGTCGATGAGCTCATCCAGTTGCTTGCGAGAACAACGCGCAATCCAACCTTCGCGGACGCGCTGAATGGTGGCCCGGTCGCGGCGTGAGGCCGCCTCCTTGAGTTCATCGAACACTTGGGATACAGAGATTGGATTGGCCGTTTTATTAGGCGTCGCCGGTAAGGGCATGGGCATCGAAGGGGTATCATCGACGGTGGTTCGCGGACGCTGCACCCCACGATAGCCGAGGCCTGCTCCAACGGCAGCTAGTGCGATCATGGCGAGAAGCAGAAGAAGCTGGTTCTTTTTCATGGCTGTTGCTGAATGATCTCGTCAGGGTTGAAGCCATTTTCCTGCAACCACGATACGGCAGCTTCCCGATCGCGTTGCGCCCATCCCTCGCCGACCAGTCCGCGGACAAAGTGTTCTTTCATTTCGGCAGGCACTTTCGGATAGAACCAATCAACGGCTTCACGCGGAAACTGATGAAAGAAGCGTTCGCCGATGCGATTGCCCGCGCTGAATGCTGTCGTGGGATCGTCGAACTCGATTTGATCAAACCAGGTAGCGGTTGCCCTCGGATCGGTCTTTGCCCACTTCGCACCAAAGTCATGCACCACACTGGCCATCAGCTCTTGATCCTGGATCTTCAGTATGCGTGCGCTGACTTCATCTCGCAGTGCATCGTCATCGGCGAAATCATCCAGTGATGCCCGCGCGGCGGTTTGTTCGTCAAAATCAAAGCTCTCGATCATTTGGAACCCACCGTCGACATCATGCCTGACCCAGCCTTCCATGAGATCAGCGATGACTTTCTGCAGAACTCCCGAACCAAGTGGTCGTTCGCTGTCCGATTGCGCACTTTGATACCAGGCGAAGGCGGATTTCGGATCATTTTCTGCCCACGACTTGGTGACGGCACCTACATTGTGGGTCAGCGCAGAGGACGACTTCGTTTCCAGCGCAAGTTTCATAGCCGTCGTGGGATCGAGCGATCCCCAGCGGCGGAAAATCTCCTTCTCCATGAACTCGCGGATTTCTTTCGATTCAGAGCTGGATGAGACAATTGCCAGGGCATCCGCCATTTCGTCGGCGCCTAAATTTGCCAGGAGTTGGCGAATGGCAGATTGCGCTGCCTTTGGTTCGTGCTCTTGCTTCGCCAGGGCGATTGCCAGGGCCAGTAATTGGGCGACTTTGTCTGGGCCGGTGGTTGCTTCGATCGGCATATTGCTGATGGCATTCGAGGTAGGTTTCGCGGCGGGTGTTGGCGAGGGCTTGGTGGCGAGCGCCTGTTCCTGGCGGGCGATTTCGGCGCCAACTGGTTTAGCCGATTCCTTTTCATTCAAGTGCCCGAATAAGATGCCGTCTCCAGTGAAGAGAGCGATGAGGGCGCATCCGGCCAGGATGAGAGTGCTGGTTTTTATATGCGTGATCATGATTGTCAGTGTGGTTAACAGTGTTGCAGAGCCAGCGGTGCCAGCGCCTGCGATGGATCCCGATAAGGCGAACTTCGCAACACTCGCCGTGAGACCGGCAGGAGCTGTAGCTGCTTTGCCAAGCTCCAATGTGAGTCCTGCTGCCAGCGTTGCCGCGGGAACGACGACACCTTTCTTCCGCAACAGGCCACTGAGCTTTTCTAACGCTCGATTGACATGGCGGAGAGTGGCAGATTCGGATTTGCCGACCGCTTCTCCGATCTCGCGGAAGTTGCGTTCCTCACAGAAGCGAAGAAACAACACATCCCTATCGACCGGGGCGAGTTGGTTCATCGATTCATCCATGATCCTGACAGCATCATTCCATGCCTGTGGATCGTGAGGAGCCGAAACTTCGGCAGCAGCGAGTGTTTCTGAGAACTCCTTCATTCGGGTGGTTCTTCGTTGTTCAGTGCGCATGGCCTGCGCCGACTGCAGCACAGCAGTGCGATGCAGCCAACCGGACACGATGGTGCCCGGCTTTAGTTTTGATGCTTTCCTGGCCAGGATTGCAAAGACGTTCTGCGCGATCTCCTCTGCCAGTTCACGGTTGCCCGTGCGCCGCAGTGCTGTGCCAAAAACCATGCCAACGTAGCGCTCAACCAATTGGGTAAAGGCGCTATCGTTGCCGTTCGTGGCATACTGCTGGAGAAGTGCGAGATCGTCCATTCATCTGTATTATTGCCGCTCGAGGTGAGAACTTGCAGAGAATTTTTGCAGATTGGAAAAATGTGCCAATCGTTCAAGCTCAAGGCGTGATTGTCGCAGTGATTGGATGCAGTTGACGGCTAGCCCGGGACGATGCAAGTTACTGCCATGACTGCAACTGCTTCGAAAACCGTAAATTTCCGTGTTGGGAACGAGAGCCTTATCAAGGTGCTCGCGGGTGCATCTGAGAAGCTGTCCGGGCTACTGCGCAAGCAGGGACGGCCTGAGGGAGCCCTGCGCGTGGCGGTCGTTGGCGGCGGGTGCTCCGGGTTGCAGTATAAAATGGATTTGGTCGATGGGCCTGCGGATCGAGACATTGTGGTCGAGTCGAGCGCAGTGAAGGTCGTGATCGATCCTAAGAGCGCCCTTTTCGTAACGGGTTCTGAGCTGGATTACAGCGATGATTTGCAGAGTGGAGGATTCAAGGTGACGAATCCCAATGCGGTGGTGACTTGTTCGTGCGGCGAAAGCTTTGCTGCGTGAAATAAATCGCGATGTCGACTGCTCCCAGGGACTATTTTGCACTGTTAGGGATGCCTCGGCAGGCGACGCTGGATGCAGAGGCGCTCAAGTTGAAGTATCACGCCATCACACGCGAGACGCATCCCGATGCCAGCCCGGGGTCACTTGATTCTCGCTCTGATTCTGCTGAAATTAACACCGCTTATCAATGCTTGCTGCAGCCTTCGTCACGGCTGAAGCATCTGCTGTTGTTGCTAGCGCCAGAGGAGGGCGCGTTGTTGAAAGGCGGGCAGATTCCAGATGCCTTTATTGAGATTTTCTCACGGATTGCGAATGCAACGCAGGCAGCTGATGGTTTGATTAGCAGGAAGAAAGCAGCGACGTCTGCGCTGGCACAGGCATTGTTGTCAGGCGATGAAATGCAGGCTCGGGAGGCACTTGAAGACGCGGGCGGACTGGTCGCAGAACAGCGGACGAACCTTGAATCAGAATGTCTGCCAGCGATCGATGCTGCTATGGCATCCGATGACCAGACTCCCGCTGCCATTGCTTCGAAAATTTCTGAAGCATTTCGTGCATTCGGTTTCCTGGACAAATGGCAGGCCCAGGTGCGTGCTAAACTTCTGGAACTCTTTGAGGCAGGCAATGCTGGTTAGCACACGGGCGGTAATCTAACGAAGCCAGAATGCGCTGCCGCTCAATTGTGCAAATACTGCGGCGAGCAGTAGGGCGATGATGACGACTACCAGAAACAACCAAATCGCGCTGGCGGGTTGGTTGTCGTCGTTATCTATCAGGTCAGTGTCTTGAGTCTCCGCTGCTCCTTGTACTACAGCGGGTGACTCAGATTGATCAGCGAAGGGATCGGGCAAAGGCGAACGTGGCGGCTCGCCCGGAGATTGGAAAAGCGCTTCCGCTAATCCGGGTAGGATGACCTCCGCCTCCTCATCATATTCCTCATCTTCCAGCAGCTCGATCGATTGAGTTGCGCGCAAAGTACGCTTGCCCCTTCGATTAGCATTGGAGGAGTTCGCGTCGAGCCGCTCAATGTCTGGGCTATCAGCTTCAATATTCTTCGCCAGAGTCCTAAAGGCACAGACAAATTCTGCACTCGTCTGGGCGATTCCGCCCGGTCGGCCCGTGACCGTGTCATCGACGAGCGTTGTTAAATTTGTTGGGATCTCCGTGGCCTCGCCGAGCATCTGCTGCGCCCACCAGGCAACTGCGGCGGCCTCTTCGGCATCAGTTCCGCGCTGTGGTACGGCAAGTTCTGGCGGGCAGCGCAGGAGCGACAGAAACGTCGGGAACGTGCGCACCTTGACGCAGAATGCAGGCCACTCTGAAAGGTGAGATCCGGCCAATTTGGCGGTGGTCGCCGCAGTGACGGAAAAATCGGCGTCAAGAAATTGGATCACAACCTGACTCGCTCCGCGCAAATCCGCTTTCAATCCGAGGTCCGTTGCCTGGCGGCATGCGGCCTCGATCTGCTCAAGTATAATGGTTGCCTCATCGGGTGATAGACCATTCTTCCAGGAAATGACGTCCTCTAGAAAAATCTGCCCCGCATCTTCTTCAATAAAATAGCCCGCAGGTTCAGATGGCCAATAGGCGAACAGGCGAATCAAGTTCGGCGATTGGTCGGACTCCGCGCTCCTTTTGTGGGCTGCCTGCCAGGCGGATTGGATGCTCTCTGGCAGAATATCATCCAGGGGCAGCAATTGCACCGTGCCCGTCAGATTTTGTTCCTTGTCCGCAGTGCGCATGCGCAGAGGTGTCCGGGCATCCATAGGATCACCCTCCAGCTCGTAGGCTTCTGTCAGGGTGAGTTGCAAATCGTCCTTGGTGGGCAAGTAGTTCTCCAGTGGAAGCCAGGGCAACAGTGAATCCGATAACGGCTGAGCATCAGTCGATCCAGTGCTCAGTAGTGCTTCCAGTGTGCGTGCAATGGCCGCTACCGCACTTTCGAGAGTCCGCACCGCCGGGCGATTACCGTCCATTGCTTCTAACAGTGTAAGTGTTGGAACCGACAAATGGGCAGCGTCATCGTCGGTCAATTCATCGATGCTCAATTGTTCACCCGTGACCGCCCACAGAATCACCTCTGTCAGCGATCTCACGTAGTATTCATGCACGCTGGCAGCAGCGAGTGTCTCTGCTTTGCGGCTGCCAAAGCTGTAACCGCCCACTTTCAGTGTCAGTGCGTGTGCGGTGGCGCATTCCAGACGGACGCGGCTTTGCAGAAGATCCATGCCAGCCAGGACGGGCAGGGACCTGCTGCAGGCGAACATTCCACGAGCGGCACTCAGGACTAATTGCAGCGCCAATGTTTCGGGCAGGGGAGCGCAGCGCTCAATATAGGATTCAAGTAATTCTCCATCCACGAATTCGGACACAAAGAAGCTGGCCCCTTCGTCTTCGCCAAATTCAAACACACGGGTGACATTGGAGTGGACGATTTTCGCCGCAGCATTGGCCTGCCTGGCAAAGACTTCCGGTGCTGGGCCGGTGCCATTTCCTGAATGAAGAACGTGAAGCTCCACCATACATCGCCGAGCCGAATCGAACGCCGGGCACACCACCTCCAGTTCATTGCGCAGCAATTCGTAAAAGCCGCCATCGAGGTCTCGGGCGACGATCAGCTGAGAAAATGTATCAACTTGCGACATGGAACATGCGGTCATCCATTCTACCACACATTATCGATGCCACCACTCCCGGTCATTGGGGGATGTATGGGCTTCTGGGAGATGCCAAATGGGCAACAATCAAGCGCAGCTCTTTACAATGCCTGCCACAAGTGTGAATTTCTGGTGTGTCAGAGATTTCTCATGCCATTTCTTTCATGCCGACCCAGCGCTTTTTAAAGTGGTTGCGTGTAGGGTGTGTGGCTATTTGGGGCGTTCTGTCCGGAGCGGATGCGCTGTCGGTGCCATCATTAGACTGGGAGAAGGAGAGGGCGCACTGGGCGTATCAGCCAATCAAGCCGCAAACGGTTCAGGAGACTCTAGACAAGGAACTCAGTAATGAGGAACAGCGGTGGATTCGTGCCCGAATGGATCGTTTTATCTGGCAAGGCCTCCTGGAGCAAGGGCTGAAACCAGCGCCCGAAGCGGCAGTTGGCACCTTGATCCGGCGGGTGACATTTGACCTGACTGGATTGCCTCCCAGTTTTGCTGAAGTGCAGGCCGTCACCATGAGTCACGATCCTGACAAGGCTTACGCTTTGGCCGTTGAGAGATTGCTGCATTCGCCTCATTTTGGCGAACGACTGGCCAGCATGTGGCTCAATGTCGCGCGTTATGCGGAAGATCAGGCGCATCAAGTGGGCAACGACACAAATTACTTTTACCCCAATGCGCACTTGTTCCGTGATTGGGTGGTGGATGCGTTCAATCACGATATGCCGTACGATGCCTTTGTCAGGTTTCAATTAGCAGCCGACTTTATGGGCGAGGCTGGCGATGAGAATGTCGTAGCGTTAGGGTTTCTCGGGCTTGGGCCGAAGTATTACAACCGCAAGCGTCTGGATGTGCAGGCAGAGGAATGGGAGGATCGCGTGGATACTGTCAGTCGTGGATTTTTGGCGATGACGGTTGCCTGCGCTCGATGCCATGATCACAAAATCGATGCGATCACCATGCAGGACTACTACGGAATGGCTGGCGTATTTGCCAGCACTGAGATGTGGAATAAAGTGCTGCCGGGTGAGGTGCGCAAACTCGACAAGGAAGGCAAAGAATTGCCCTTTAAGACGACCCAGACCATGCACATCGTAAAGGACGGAGACGTGCGCGATTTGCCAGTCTTTGAAAGAGGGGATGTCACTCGGGGAGGTGAGCCTGCACCTAGAAAATTTCTTCAAGTGCTCAGCGCAAGTGAGCCGCTCGCGTTGGCGAAAGATGGCAAGCAAAGTGGCAGGCTTCAGTTGGCGCAGGCTATCACCGAGCATTCGAAAGAGCTGGCAGCGCGTGTGTTCGTGAACCGGATCTGGGGCATGATGATTGGCAAGCCGCTGGTCGCGACGCCAAGCAATTTTGGCAAGCTGGGTGCGCGTCCGACGCATCCTGAGTTGCTGGATTTCCTAGCAGCCGATTTTCTGCAGAATGGCTGTTCCGTAAAGCATTTGGTACGGCAGATCGTTTTGTCCGCGACCTACCGCCAGACTGCGGATGGGAGTCCGGAGAAATGGACACAGGATCCTGGGAATCAATTTCTTGGCCGCATGAATCGCCGTCGATTGAGCGCCGAGATGCTCCGCGACAGCGCCCTGGCGGTGACAGGTGAGTTAGAGATGCGCGGTGGTGCATCAACCGATCTGGCGGATCTGCAAAATTTTCGTCGCACGGTTTATGGTAGCGTCAGTCGCAAGGAACTGGACGCTTACCTCGCGCAATTCGATTATCCTGATGCCAATGTGCATTGTGCCGCGCGCGCCGACACGACGACCCCAGCGCAGAAATTGTATCTGTTGAATAGCGCCTTTATTCTCGCCAGATCAGAGAAACTTGCGCGGCAAGTCACCGCTGCAGAGGGATCGATCGACGACAAGGTTGCCAGCGCCTATGCGCGAATTCTTTCGCGTCAGCCTGATGCTCAGGAATTGACATTGGCCCGACAGTTTTTCCATCAGAATGGCAAGGATGATGACGCTCGCTGGGTGCAATTTGCACAAGCTCTGCTGGCTTCGAACGAATTTCTCTACCGCGATTAGATCAATGAAAAACTGTCACCAGCACACGCAATCGACACTGATGAATCGTCGGCAGATGCTTGGCCGAATGGCTGCCGGTTTTGGAATGGTTGGATTGGGCGGCGTGTTTGGGACAGCCTCACGGGCACTGGCGCAAAATCCTGCGGTGACTGGTCAGATTCCAAATTCGCATTCGAAAGCCAAGCGTGTCATTTTTCTCTTTTTGAATGGCGGCCCGTCACATGTGGATACATTTGATCCGAAGCCGGCGCTGCTGAAATACGACGGCCAGCAGCCATCGGGAAAACTCTACAAGTCGGCCAAGGGGACGTATTTATCATCGCCGCTGAAGTTCGGCCAGTACGGTCAGGGCGGCATCGCGATCAGCGAGTCGTTACCACACCTGGCAGGTGTGGCAGATGATCTCTGTGTCATTCGGTCGATGCATACCGATGTGCCAAATCATGAGCCAGCTCTGGTGCAGATGCATACTGGCGTGTTGCAGCCGAACCGGCCGTCCATGGGATCCTGGGCGCTCTACGGACTTGGGACTGAGAACGAAAATCTACCAGGCTACGTGGTGCTCCGGCCGAGCCCGAAGACGGTGGTTGGGCCCGCCTTGTGGAGTAATGGTTTCCTGCCGGCGCAGTATCAAGCTGCCAGTGTGATCACCCGTGATATGCAAGTGGATAAACTGCTGGCCAACATTCACAATCCTCGATTTGGACTGAAGAAACAGCGCGAGCAAGTTGATCTGCTGCATGCTCTCAATCGGCACCACCTTGATCAGAGGACGAGTGGGGGTGAGTTGGAGGCGCAGATTCAGACAATGGAGACAGCCTACCGGATGCAAATTGAAGCGACCGACGCCTTCGATGTTGGAAGAGAATCCGAAGCGACGCGTGATGCCTATGGTAAGAGCAAATTTGGCCAGTCCTGCCTGCTGGCTCGGCGGCTAGCCGAGCGCGGGGTTAGATTTACCACTGTCTACTACACGTCTGATGACAACAATCAGCCGTGGGACACGCATCAAAATCACTACAAGCGGCACGCGGAGTTGTGTGCTGACGCCGATCGTGCGGCTGCTGCATTGATTCGCGATCTTCGGCAGCGAGGGCTTTTAGAAGACACACTCGTCGTTTTGAGCGGCGAGTTTGGGCGGACTCCCTATGCGGAGGTGCAAAAGGATCAAGGTGATGACAGCAAGAAACTGGGACGTGATCATCATCACACCGCGTTTTCGACGGTGCTCGCAGGTGGCGGAGTGCGTGGAGGCATGACCTATGGGGCCTCAGATGAACTCGGCATGCACGCCGTTGAGAATCCAGTGCATATTCATGATCTGCATGCGACTATGTTTCATCTGCTCGGCATCGATCATGAGCAACTGACTTACCGCTATTCAGGAAGAGATTTCCGATTGACGGATGTGCATGGGCGGGTGGTCAATGAGATCATCGCGTAATGTTCGTTCTAACTGTCTGGTTGCGATCGGAGCAGTGTGATTCGGAAGACAGTGCCGACTTCCGAATTGAGAACTTCGATAGAACCTCCCAGGCTTTTCATGACCCGGCTGGCGATAGCCAGTCCCAGTCCGGTGCCACCGGATTTTTGCGAGCGGCTTGAGTCCAGTCGAATGAAGGGTTCGAAGATGCGTTCACGATCCGCTTCCGGAATGCCTGTGCCGTCATCCTTGACATCAATGAAGCACTGTTGGTTCGAGTGCGAGAGGCTTACCGCTACACTGGAGTTTGCGTGGCGGACGGCATTGGCCAGGACATTGTCGATCACTCGGGGGAAGTAACGCTGGTGGAGCACAACTGGCGGGTGCGCAGCAGTGTCGTCAAAGTGTAGGGTGATTCCGCCTCTTAAGCGGCGCGCTTTTTCCACGGCGTTCAGAACCAGCGGCGTGACATCGTCGGTCTGTTGCTGCTGCACCGGGCTTTCAGCAGCGTCGAATCGCAGGAAAGTGAGGAGCTCATCGAGCAGTCGATCAAGATCAAGCAAGTCTTGCTGAAGTGCAGCAATGCGGCGTTTCCGCTCTTCATCCGTGCGGGCGTCCTCCAGCATTTCCAGGGCGAATCCGATGCGTGCGGTAGGCGTGCGCATTTCATGTGAAACAGCCTGCAGAAGTTGGCGCTGGTTGGCCAGGAGATCCTGGATGCGATCGGCCATGACGTTGATCCTCTTGCCCAGGCGGGCGATGGCATCATCGCCGTGAGTCGTTGCGCGCGCCGTCAGATCGCCATCCGCGATGCGTGAAATCGTCAATTCCTGGGCGCGGAGTTTCTTCACTAACGGAGTGACAAGAAAAATGGCAGCCCCGCTGACGATTAGAACGACGACGCCAACACCCGCGATAAAGTATGCGCCTTCTTCTTCTTCCAATCGTTTGTCCAGTCCACGTTCACGGCGAATTTCCAGAGCAAACGGTTCGGCTCCCAGGCGAATGAACAATCTGGGCGTCGGTCTTTTGTTAGATTCCAGTGGCGCGGGCTCGGCGCTGATTTCGGCCTGCAGTTCGGACAGGGGAACCAGGCGAGCCGTGAAATTGAGACGTGACTCCAGCTCGACCAGTTCTGCTTCTGCTTCCGCTAGAGATTTTTCGCCAAGCCGATCCTGCAATCGCTTCGCCAGTGCATTCATTTCCCTGATCGCGCGCGGTTTCACATAACGATCCGACACGGAGCTGCCAATTTTCATCAGCGCGATGGCAGAGATCACCAGCACCAGGAGCATGATGACAACGACGCGTATGTAATAGCGAGTCATTGCGTCTCGTCAGTGTTCGCCAATTTCGACATTTGAGTGACCATTAGATAGCCAGTGCCGCGGATCGATTTGATCCTCTGCGGATGTTTGGCATCGTCGCCAAGTTTCTTGCGCAGGCGAGCAACGCGAAGGTCGATCGATCGATCAATTCCGTCATACTCGATTCCTTTTACTGATTCGAATATCTCATCGCGATCGATCACTCGTCCGGAGTTTCTTGTAAGGTACCAGAGAAGGTCAAATTCGGCCGTTGTCAGGTCAATATTACGACCATTCAGCTGAGTAGTACGGTTGCACGCATTGAGCGTAAGACCAGCGACAGTGATCATTTGCTCGTCCTGATCAGAGGTTTCGGAAGCACCCAATTCGGGGGCGCGTCGTAGCAGCGCTTTGACCCGTGCGAGAAGCGCGCGCGGTCGAGCAGGCTTTGCGACGTAGTCATCGGCACCGATTTCAAGACCGAGGACTTCATCGACTTCATCACCGCGTGCCGTGAGCATGAGAATCGCTCCTTTGTAACCACTTGCTCTGGCGCGCTTGCAGACTTCCATGCCATCGATGCCGGGCAGCATGACATCCAGAACGACCAGATCTGGTGACTGCTCCAGAATCGAACGCAAGCCGTCTCTCCCATCCCCAGCTGCAGAAACCTGGTAGCCACCGTGTTCTCGCAGGTATTCTACGACGAGTTCTGAGAGGCGGGCGTCATCCTCGACGACAAGCAGGCGCTGGCTATTGCTATTGAGCCGGGAGTTGGTGCTGTTATCGGCCATTCTTATAGAGGATCAGTGCTCTCAACAAATTTCGCACGCGAAATCCGGTATCCAAGTGTATCAAAATGGTCAGATGATCGAATTATGGAGTGCGAAATTGCGCAAATCTCGATGATTGCGAACAATCTCCCAAGATTCTGTGACGCTGGCATATTTTCTGCTTTATTATGGGCTGACAGCCTCCTGCAAGGCAATGTCACTGCCTGGTGCGCACCTGATTGACAGTTAGGGGCGACCTGCTAGAACAGCGAATCCCAAACTAATAACAACACACCAAACAGAATCAACATGGCTAAATACAAGCTCGAATACCTCTGGCTAGACGGATATGATCCCGTCGCGAACCTGCGTGGAAAGACTCAAATCAAAGAATTCGATTCATTCCCTACTCTCGACCAATTGCCAATGTGGGGCTTCGATGGAAGTTCGACTCAGCAGGCAGATGGTGGTGACTCTGACTGTATGCTCAAGCCAGTGGCTGTTTATCCGGATTCGACTCGCCGCAATGGAGTATTGGTGATCTGCGAAGTCATGATGCCTAATGGTGAGCCTCATCCATCCAACACCCGTGCTACGATTCAGGATGACGAAGGTGCCTGGTTTGGATTTGAGCAGGAGTATTTTTTGTTTCAGGATGGACGCCCGCTCGGCTGGCCGGAGCAAGGTTACCCCGACCCTCAGGGCGAATACTACACCGGTGTGGGCCACAAGGCAGTTGGTGATGTCGCCCGTCAGATCGTTGAAGAGCACTTAGACATCTGTCTCGATGCAGGTATCAATCACGAAGGCATTAACGCCGAGGTCGCAAAGGGTCAGTGGGAATATCAAATCTTCGGCAAGGGATCAAAGAACGCGGCTGACCAGATGTGGGTTGCTCGTTACATCCTTCTGCGTTGCGCTGAGAAATATGGTGTCGACATCGAGTGGCACTGTAAGCCTTTCACTGGAGATTGGAATGGTTCTGGAATGCACGCGAATTTCTCGACTGAGAAGATGCGCACTGAAGGCGGAAAAGCCTACTTTGAGTCGATGATGGAGAAGTTCGAGCAGAACATGAACGAGCACATTGCAGTTTATGGGCCGGACAACCACATGCGCCTTACTGGACTGCACGAGACACAGTCGATTGACCAGTTCAGTTGGGGAGTAGCGGACCGTGGAGCGTCGATTCGCGTGCCTCACGCCTTTGTAAACGCCGGCTACAAAGGCTATCTGGAAGATCGCCGTCCGAATTCGCAAGGTGACCCCTATGCGATCGCTGCTCGGATTCTCAAGACTGTCGAAGAGGCTGTCTAGTTCTGAGCCTTAGAATTTTTGAACGAAGCGCCACCGGGAATTCCCAGTGGCGCGTTTCGTTTGATT
>JBNMNB010000050.1:0-36397 GCA_051270635.1 Verrucomicrobiales bacterium
TATGAAGCGTTTCCAGAGGATTTGGAGGCTGCTGCTTTCTACGCTTTGGCACACATGGCAACAGCGTCCACGGAAGACAAAACCTACAAGAAACAGAAAGAAGCCGGAGCAATTGCTGAGAATGTTCGTTCTGCTGACGCGGCATCGAAGATGAGCTCTCAGAACGGAGGCGTCTCAGTCCACTACTTGCATGCACTTGACTATCTCGCTTACGCATACCTCCAAAGGGCGCAAGATAAAGAGGCTGGGGAAATTGTGAAGCTCGTAGGGTCGCTGAAATGGAAAGCAATTGCATCGAATCTCGCAGGTGCCGCCTGCGCCTTCGCATCGATTCCCGCTCGTTACGCCCTTGAACGGCAACAATGGGCCGATGCCGCGAAACTCCTTCCCAGGCAGCCGGAAACTTTTCCTTGGGGAGAGAAGTTTGCCCAGTTTGAGGCTATATCGCATTTCGCTCGCGCTCTCGGTGCCGCACGCTCCGGTGATGGCGATAGTGCTAGGCAGGCTCTCGCCACACTGGCGACTCTTCGCGCTCTGACAGCCAAACACAATGCATATTGGGCGAAGCAAGTAGAGATCCGCCGCCTCTCCGCAGAAGCGTGGCTCGCGTTTGAGGAGGGAATGCAGGCGCAAGCACTTGAGACGATGAAGAAGGCCGCATCCATTGAAGCGTCTACGGTGCCGGGCGAGCTGCTGAACTGACAGGAGCCCCTGATAAGGCGGCATTTTATTTCAAAAAGCTCATCGGCGTGACAGCCAAGGCCAGCGGTGAACCCGTGCGTTTGCATTACGCAGAGAGATTCCTGCGGTCTCGGTAAGCGTAGCATGCCCCCTATGTCTTGTTCATTAGGATTGGCCACGTCCTCGCCTGCGAAGACGTTTAAAGTTGTCGAAGGTGGGGAGCATCAAGGACGAGATCGATGCGTCGGCGGCTTCGCCCGGTGCCGACAAAGTCCTTCTCCGTCCGGGGCTCTACGTGGAGCATCCCACCCCAAAAGCAAATTTCCTGGCAGCGGTCTGTCCCTCCAAATTAATTCTCCAAAGAAATTTGATCCGTGTGTCGGCGAGAATACGCTTATCTGATTGAACTCCCTCCATTCTCCGCTCCGCCCGCCCCATGAACCCGACGCCGCAAATCAAAGTTCCCAGCAATCAACTATGAAAATTTTAACAAACAATGGCTTCAATGCCGCATCGATGATTCTGGCCATATGTGGTATTTGTGCCATCTGTCTAGCTGGGACTTCCGCTCTCGCTCAGGATGGAATCGTGGTCTCCAGCCTCTCGCACGATGGCTCCTTGGAATTCCAAGACCCGCTCGCGACCGGCAGCAATGTCTACGAGGTCGAGTGGTCGAGCGATCTGAGCGAATGGCGAAGCTCCTGGTCTAACTTGTCGTCCCTGCACACGATCAATGGGGAATCGACAACAGTCAACGTGCCGATGTTCTATCGGGTCAAGCGTGTGGCCGAGAGCACCACCCCGCTTCCCGCCCCAGTCGTGGAATCTGATTTCCGGGCCATCGATCCAGCCAGGAACGAACTGGGTAAGTTGCTGTTCTGGGACAAAATCCTGAGCGGCAATCGGAACATCTCCTGCGTGACCTGCCACCACACCATGGCAGGGACCGGAGACGGCCTCTCGCTGCCGATCGGTGAGGGCGGAGTCGGACTCGGAATCATGCGCCTCGCAGATGCGACCATCTCTGAGCGGGTGCCGCGCAATGCGCCACAGATCTGGAACTTGGGTGCGGCCGAGTTCACCACCATGTTCCACGATGGCCGGGTCGAGGTCGATCTGTCAGAACCTTCAGGTTTCGCCTCACCGGCGGGAGCATCGCTGCCGTCCGGGCTTCCCAACGTGCTCGCCGCACAGGCGATGTTTCCCGTGACGTCAGGCACCGAGATGGCCGGAGGGGATGGAGAGAACGAGATCGGCACTCTGGCTGCTGCTGGCGACCTTCCTGGAATCTGGGAGGCGCTGGCCGGGCGCTTGCGCGAGATCCCGGAATATGTCGATCTATTCATTGCCGCATTCGACGATATCACCAGCGCCGCCGACATCACTTACGTGCATGCCGCCATCGCCATCGCCGAGCATGAATCGACACTGGGACGGGCGGACAACAGTCCATTCGACGCCTACCTGCGCGGCGAAACCGATGCCCTGACTGGTCAGCAGCGCCGCGGGATGCAACTATTCTACGGCAAGGCAAAATGCGCCGACTGCCACAGCGGCAAGTTTCAGACCGATCACGATTTCCATGCGATCGCGATGTGCCAGATCGGCCCCGGCAAGGGAGATGGAGACACGCTGCATGCAGATCACGGGCGCGCCCGAGTGACATCCGACGCCAGCGATCTCTACAAGTTCCGCACCCCCAGTCTGCGCAACGTCGCGGGCAACGGCCCCTGGGGTCACAGCGGAGCCTATGACGAGCTCGAGGCTGTTGTGCGTCACCACCTCGATCCCGCCGCCCGATTCGCCGACTATGATTGAACACAGTGCAAGCTGCCAGCCAGCTCGACACTCGGCCCAATCGACTTCATCGCGATGGATGATGAGGCAGAAGGTGCTGCCATCGTCGCGGCGAATGAATTGGTGCCGACGAACCTCACGAATCAAGAGATTACTGACCTGGTCGGGTTTCTCCACGCTCTGACCGACCGCGAGACGATCGACCTGCGACGCTTCGTGCCACTCGTGGTCCCCAGCGGCCTACCGGTCGCAGACTGAACTCGATCTCGATGAACCCGGCAGAGCGATCGCAATACCGCAATGGGCGCCTGCGCTACTCCATGCAGTTCAAGGACGAGGCCGTCGCGGCTTAGGAAGGTCTGTGCATGGTGTGACGCCCGAGTGTGAATGAACCTGATGGGCAGGAAAGTAATTTGAAACTCAACAATCCAATTTGGAATACCTCGATGGGTCACTCAGGTTTGCAATCTAATCTGCGGCAAGATGCCGCAGCCACGTGGAGGAGGCTTCCAGCCGCTTTTTGCAAGCCTGACCACCACACCCAGTTCTGACTGAATACTCGACAGGTACCAAGGAACGGCGAGTCAGAAATGCAATTTCCCAGCAATCATCTGGGACACTCGACCCGCCAGAATTCTTTATTGTTACCGAGGTTCCTGCCGAGGACCCGCCCTTTGATAGAGATCCTTGCCGACGGGTAGTTCTCGGCGCGCTTGAACCGGGCGATCTCGCGCTGGGTCGCCACGTTCCAAAGCCGTGTGGTCGACTTGTTCCGGCTGATCAAGGTCCGCCCGTCTGGCAAAAAATGAATTCCTTGACGCTTGAAATGTGGCCGATGAGCTCGCTTACGAGGGAGCCGGATTCGAGGTCGACAAGCCTCATTGAGTTGTTGGCATAGTGCTCTCCGGCTAACATGTTTCCCTGTGGTGCGAATGCTCGATTTCAAGGACTGACCCCACGGAATTTTGACCTCCAAAGCTCAGGCGGCCCGGAAATTGGGGTCAGGACTGACTCCTTTCACGGTTTGAGTTCATTTTGGTTGAGTCGCCGCTTTCTCCTTCGTTTCCGCTGCGGCGATTTCTTCCCAGGACGGCGCGCCGCCCAAGTCATGCAACTGTTTCCGGCGCTCCTGCCAGCTTTCGGGGTCCAGCGGGTGGACTTGGCCGTCGGCTTCGAGCTCCATCCCCGTAATCACCTGAAGCCAGAGCTCGATCCGCTTGACATCTGCTTCCAACGGTGACCTCGAGACGTCCCAGTTGTAGGTTGTGCCGGCGGAGGTACCCGTGATGATCTGCGAATCGTCTTCCGTGAACACCGCAGTCCGTAGTGCGGCGTCATGTGGCAACCTGGGACCGATCGGTCTGGCGGTGTCGATATCCCAGATCCGGGCGGTGCGGTCGTCACAGCCAGCGACAATCGTGCGCCCATCTCCGCTGAAGGACACGGCGTACCAAAATGGCCCCCCGTGCCGCATGGGCTTTGATACTGCCAATCCGGTCTCGGCATCCCAGATGACGACGGTTTTGTCCCAACTTCCGGTGGCGACGCGCTTGCCGTCATGACTGAAGGCGACCGTCATCACCGAGCCATGATGTCCTTCCAACTTTCGCGGCACGTCACCGACGGCCGTTCCAACAATCCATGCAAGTTTATCGGCGTTAGCGACGGCAATCCGTGATCCTTCAGGACTGAACGCCACTCCGCGAATAGGAGTATTTCCCAGCGTCGGCAGTGTCCGGAGGGGACGGCCCGTTCGGACGTTCCATAGTGTCACGTCGCCGTCCAACCCTCCGCTGACTGCCCGCTCGCCGTCTGAACTTATTGCCACCGCCCAAGCGCCTCCACGGTGCTGAAACGGCTCTCCAAACGGCAATCCGCTGGCTGTTTGCCAGAACTGGACTTTCCCGCTCGCGGTGCCCGTCATCACTTTGGATTCGTCGGGGCTAATCGCGAAACCATGCACGCCGCCTATTCGCTCCAACGGCATCCCGACGCGCTCGCCCGTCAACGCTTTGCGAATCGATGCCGTCTTGTCCTTGCGGATGAGTAAATATTTGGCGTCGGGCGTATAGAGCGCTTGTTCGGTACCAGCATCATTTGCGAAAGGTCGGCCCCGGAGGGAGCCGGGTGCCGGCCGCCACTCGCGCGCTCCGTCGTCCTCGCAGGCTGTCAAGATAGTGCCGTCCTTACTGAAAGCGACGTCCTTAAGTCCGCCCTGATGCTCGAACGGCACGCCGATGGGTTTCCCCGTTTGTGAGTCCAAGAGCTGGGCCGTGTTGTCGTAGCTTGCCGTTAGGAGTTGGTCGCCGTTCGCGCTGACTCGCACGCGGTGGACGCCACCGCGATGTTGCCAGGGATCGCCGATCCTCTGGCCATTTACCGGCGCGTCACCCTGAGGCCATGTCCAAAGAAAGACATTCCCGTCGGTATCGGCCGAGGCAATTCGCTTCGGTCCGACAAAAACCGCGGTAGGGACGCGGCCGGTATGGCCGACGAACCGCGCAATTACCTGTTGCGTTTGAAGATCCCACAATAGAACGAAGCCGTCATCGCAAGCGCCGAGAAGCTGCTTTCCATCGGGACTGAGGCCAAGATCATGAACGCTACCGTGGGTCGTGTCCCGCCACGCATCAATCGGCTTTTCTGTATCGCGATCCCAGACCTGGATTTCCCCACCGGAGCTACTCGTGATTATCCTGCCATCTCGGGTGAACAGCGCGCTCCAGACGCCACTGTCATGTGGGAACTCGCGGAGGACATGCCCGGATTTCGTGTCCCAGAGCCGGGCCGTTTTATCGACGCTCGCAGTCAGAAACGTATCGCCGTCAGGACTGAAGACAGCGTCGTGGACCTCGGCGTGATGGCGCCCGACTATCCGAGCTTTGCCGGTTCGCCGGTCCCAGAGCTGCACCACACCGTCGATGGCGCCGGTGAGCACCAACATACCGTCGGGGCTGATCGTGCCTGTATCAACACCTAGCTCGTGCGGATAAATCGCTTGCAGCGTGTTCAGTTCACGCCGCCAGGCGGTCAGATTCGCCCTTATTACCCGCTGCATGGCAGCCTCGCCGGGCGGAGCCAACTCCAGGGCACGGGTCAACCACAGCATCCCGCTGCCGACATTGCCTTGGTCGCAAAGCGCAAGGCCGCGGTCGAAGGCCATCTGAAAATTCAAACGGCGCTCGTCACGCCGGGCTTGGTCCGCCTGCTGGCGCGCTGTATTCGCGCTGTCGCGGTCTTGCATAGCTGCGTTTTCCGCCAATCGCGCACGGAGGGCCTCTGCCCTCGTCCGGACCAGCCCAAGGCTGGTTCCCGCCAGGCCCAGGCAGAGCACCAGCACCAGCGCGGCCGCCGCCATCACGGATCTCCGGTTGCGACGAATGAATTTGCGGAGCTTGTACGTCGGCGAAGGCGACCGGGCGAGGACCGGCTCGCTGTTCAAATGCCGCTTGAGATCAGCGGCGAGGCCGTTGGCTGTTTCGTAACGCCGGTCGCGATCCTTCTCCAGACACTTCATCACGATCCAGTCGATGTCGCCCTTGAGCAGGTTGGGCAGCTTGGAGCTTTCGACCGAGCGGCGCTTGGCGGCGGTGGTGAGCTCGTCCCCTTGGAGGGTTGCCAGCTTCGTGCTCGGTCGTTGCGGCTCCTTTTCCCGGATGGTCTTGCGCATCGCATCGATGCCTGAGGCCATCAGTTTCTTCGCGTCGAATGGGGTGCTGCCAGCGAGCAACTCATAGAGCAAAACACCGAGGCTGTAGATGTCGCTGCGCGTATCAATGTCCAGCCCGCTCATCTCCGCCTGCTCCGGACTCATGTAAGCCGGTGTCCCGATGAACTGGTTCAACTGCGTGTAAACCGTGTTGTCCGTCAGCCGCCCTTCCGTCGCCTTGGCGATGCCGAAGTCGATCACCTTCGGCGCCGGCACCCCGTCGTGCAGCGTGACGAGGATGTTCGACGGTTTGATGTCCCGGTGGATGATCCCCTTCTGGTGGGCATGTTGGATCGCCTGGCAGATCTTGATGAAGAGCTCGAGCCGCGAGCGAACGCCGAGGTTCTCCTGGTCACAGTATTCTGTAATAGGTATTCCTTTGACTAGCTCCATGACGAAGTAGAGCCGCCCCTCGTTGGTCGTCCCTGCATCGAGGACTTTGGCGATGTTAGGGTGATTCATCATCGCGAGCGCCTGGCGCTCCGCCTCAAAGCGTGCGACGACCTGCTTGGTGTCCATCCCAAGTTTGATGAACTTCAGTGCCACCCTGCGCCGGACCGGCTTTTTCTGTTCCGCCGCCCACACCGATCCGAAGCCACCTTCTCCGAGCTGCTCCAGTAGCTTGTAGTGGCCGACGGTCATTCCAACCCGCTCGGCGTTGGCGGATGGTCTGCCGGGAATTGCTGAGGGGGATTCGGTATCCCTCAACAGGCTCGCCGGCTCATCGTGTGCCTTGAAAAGCTGTTCGACGCCGAGCCGCAGATCCGAGTCCCCGGCACAGGCCTCCTCAAGCCACGCGGCACGCTCCTTCCCAGGTGCCATTTCCAGCGCCCGCAGAAAAATTTCTTCTTCGCGGTCTTGTTGTTCGTTGTTCATCAGTTCACCTCTCGGATAGGGCTGAGCGCACTTATTGAGTAGAGTAGCTCAGTTTTTTCCAGTCTTGGTGTCATCGCGCTTCAGCTCGCGGCTGAGCCAGGCTTTCACGTAGCTCCAGCGCCTGGTGATAGTGGCCTCGGACACATCAAGGGTCGAAGCGATTTCCACCACGGTCAGTCCGCCGAACAGCCGCAGCTTCGCCACTTCTGCTTTCTCTTCATCGATCTCCGCAAGCCGTTCGAGGGCGTCGTTCAGATCAATCATCTCAGGGGGCGTTGCGCTGCGCGGAGCCTCGTGGTCACCGAAGGTAATCCGCAGCCAGTCGCCGCCCCTCCGAGCGGTCATCTTGCGCCGGGCGTGGTCGATGAGAATGCGCCGCATAGCCTCGGCAGCCGCCGCATAGAAGTGGCGCCGCCCGTTCCAGTGGAGCGCCTCGCCGTCGGACCCAGCTAACTTGACCCACGCCTCATGAACGAGCGCGGTGGCCTGTAGCGTGTGCCCGGCGCGCTCGCCAGACATCCGCGCCGCCGCAAGCTGGCGCAACTCGTCGTAGACCAGTGGCAACAAGTCATCCGCTGACTCGGGGTCGCCCGATCCAATCGAATTGAGGATGTGCGTTACATCAGACACGATCAAGACCTACACGAATGCAGCATGGGTCGTAAAGCACGTTTTATTGCTAGATCGGGATGAATCAGCACTCGAATACCAAGCGTGTCTGTCCCTCCAAAGAAATGTGATCCGTTTGTCGGCGAGACTGCGCTTATCCGATTGAACCCCTCCATTCTCTGCTCCGCCCACCCCAAGCTCCCCACCCCAAAAGCAATTTCCTAGCAGTAATACGAAAAAGAGAACTACAACCAAAACAAAACCAAAGAAGAACATGAAAAATCCAATCGCACTTAAATCCATCCTAGCCCTCGCGCTGGGAGTATTCCTCACCCAGTCACTCGCTCTGGCCGGTCCTCGGGCCGTCAATGAGTGGGGAGAGGTGCGGCACCTCGTGCTGAACCCTGACGGGCCCCTACCCAACAAGCCAACCACCCTGGTTGAAGGGGCGAAGGCCAAGATTCACCGCCACGTCAGCAAGGGGGTCAGCGCCAAAATTGATACCGTGCTCACTCCAGGTAACATCTACACGGTATGGTTTATGGAGGTTGGGGTAGGAATGCAGCAGTTGGATGGTCTCATAGTGGGCGATTCGGGAAAAGCGACATTTACCGGCCGACTGACTGTGGATGATGCCATCGATGGTGCCTTCCACGCCATCATTGCAAACCACGGTCCGGCCGCCGATCTGACCCCGGAGCGGCTTGCCTTCGAGTTGAGCAGCGGAAGGGGCCCAGCGGATCGGGTGCAAGTCGCCATCTTCGAGCGCGCGGCGTCGGCCGGACAGGACGAGCTGGCCGAAGTGCGGGCGGCGACCGCCCAGTATCAGAGGGTCGAGGTGGCCATCGCAGCCGGATACGAACTGGGGTACGTCAATGGCGACGGTGCCCGGATCATCACCGGCTGCATCGCCAATCCCGAATTCGGGGCAATGGGGTACCACTTCTTCAACAAGGAGCTGATCGACGACCTGGTCGTGGATCCGTTGCAGCCGGAAGGTCTGGTGTACGAGGCCTTGCCGAATGGCAAGCTCAAGCTGGTTGCGGTGGAGTGGATAGTGCCTGGTGAGTTCGCCAACCCGTCCGGTGTCTCGGAACCTCCTTCGGTGCTGGGTATGAAGATGCACATCCTGGTGCCGGCGGTCGGCTGGTACATCCAGCATGCGTGGATCTGGAAGCACAACCCGTCCGGAATGTTCACCGACTGGAATCCGAACGTCATCTGCCCGTAGCCGGGTGGAGACGGCCTAGTAAGCGACGTCCGGAACATGAGAGGTGCCCCGAGGGTTCACCCCTCGGGGCACTTGCCGTGGCGACCGAAGCCAGCCCTCAAATCTTCTTCGACGCCAACCCGCCATTTTAGACCTGGCCAACCACTAGGCGCTCCTAGCCGAAACCGCCTTCGAACTTAATGAAACCGCTCGTGCCATGAACTGCAGGAAATTGAAAACAAAACTCTCGCTGGGCTCGGTCCCGCGTCTCTCTTCCTATACCTGGTGCCTCCTTGCAGTGATTGCCTTTCTCGCCGGAAGAGCCAGTGTCCAGCCCGTCCCACCGGACGCCGGGGAACCGATCCACAGTAAGCGGGAATTCTCCGGCCGCGCCGGCTCCCGGCCTCGACCAGACTTTATACCACTCAATCGTGAGCGAGGTGTCGTCGCTCGTGCTGAGTCATCCGCGACAACCACCGGGGATTTCCTGAACGAAACCGACCCCCTCGTCGCCAACAAGCTCCTGGCGGAGCTGCTTCTTGATCTCAATCCATCCCGAGCGCGCACTCTCTTCGAAGCCCTCCTCGACAGGAACCGGCACCGGAAACACCCGGATGCCCAATTGAGCCTTTTCTTGACCGCATGGGGCAGACTCGATGGTACGGCAGCCGCAGGCGCCGTGGCCGAGCTTGTGACCGACCCTGCTCTTCGCGGGGCGGCCCTGGAATCCATCATGTCAGGTTGGGTCAGCCGTGATCCGGAAGGAGCCAAGGCCCACCTGGTGGAGGTCTCCGACCCCCGGGAACGGAGCGTGCTTCGCAAGGGCATCGTCAGGGGGCTTGCCACGACCGACCCGGGCGCCGCCATGGAATTCGCCACCCGGTCGATGGGGGCAGACGCTTCAGCGGCCGAACGCAGCTGGGGGTGGTTCTCCCTTAACGAGGATGTGAGGGAGATCGCTTCGGTGCAGGTTGACCACGGGACGCTCCACGCCACCGAGTGGGCGGCGGGATTGCCCGACGGTCCCGCCAAGGCCATCGCTTTCAAGCAGGTGGCGGAAGCTCTCGTCCGCGGCGATCCGCTCGAAGCCGCCCGCTGGGTCGAAGCCCACGCCGAAGAGGATTACGCTGCAGATGCCGTCCGCCGCGTCGCCCTGGAACTGGCCCGGAACGACCCGATGGAAGCCATCCACTGGGCGAACGGGTTGTCGGACCAGTCCCGGAACAAAGCACTCCAGGAAGCCGTTCACCACTGGACCACGAGTGATCCCGTCGCCGCTAGCGAATACCTCGCCGACATGCCATCCTCCAGCGCTCGGGATGTCGCAGTCGGCAGCTTCGCCGGCGAATTCGGTTCCGAAGACCCGCAGATTGCGGCGGCATGGGCGGGATGGATAGAGGACGACGCTCTTCGAGTGGAAGCGTTGGAGACGGTGGCCCGGACGTGGCTGCAGGGCGACCCTCACCAGGCACGGCAGTGGCTCTCCGCCAGCGACCTGTCGGTTGAGAGCCAGGAACAGGTCATCGCCGAGGCCGACTTCCTCTTTCCCGTCACCGAATCAGAGGACTAACCCGGAAATCTCATAAGGGGGAGACGCTTGGTGTTGCAAACTCGTGAAAGTCTCCAAAACAGGAGGGTGAGAAGCAGAAGCCTAAAGCCAACAAAAAACTGGCAGGGTGTGCCGCTGGAAACGCTGACGATGGTGATGGTGATGGAACTGAGCGGCTTCGCTGACCTAGCCTACAGTATTGTGACCTGCACGCTACTTTCGATAATTCCAGCCGCGATGGCGTAGCGCGTCAGTCCGGCGGTATCGTGGATGTCGAGCTTGTCCATCAGGCTCTGGCGGTGCTTTTCGACGGTCTTGATGCTGATGTCCAGCACGCCCGCAGTTTCTTTGTTCGCCTTGCCTTCGGCAATCAGTTGTAACACCTCGGCTTCACGCGAACTCAATCGAGAGGCGTTCTTCTTTGCGTGGAGTTCGCCGCTTGCCTGCGCTTTGGTTTCGTGACGCTGGAGGCGTTTTAAGACCATTGGGCTGAGACAGGTCTTGCCCTGATGCACGCGACGGATGGACTCGGCCAGCACCTGAGCGGCAGTCTGTTTGATCAGGTAGCCTTTCGCGCCGAGCGCGATGACTTGCTCAACATACGCGTCGTCGCTATGTGCGGAGAGGATGAGGATCTTTGCTTCAGGCAACTGGTGCATGATCTGCCGGGTGGCTTCGATCCCGTTCATCAGCGGCATGGCGATGTCCATTACGACGACGTCTGGTCGGAGCTTTGCGGCGAGTTCGACGGTTGATCGGCCGTCGCTCGCTTCGCCGATGATCTTGATGTCGCTCTCCGGTTCCAGCAGCGCCCGCAGGCCTTCACGGACGATGGTATGGTCTTCAGCAAGGAGAATGGTAATGGGACTCATTTGGATTTGGGGATGGCTCTAGGAGCCTTCTTGCTCCCAGGTTTTTCGGGCTTGGTGTCTAGTAGATGCGGTATCTCCACGCTGACTGTGGTTTCCTTTCCAGGAGCGGATTCCACTCGAAAACTGCCGTCTACCATTTCCACACGTTCTCTCATGCCGAGCAGACCAAGCCGCTTGCTCTGCTCGCCAAAGAATGCGTCGTCGGCGATCTGAAACCCCTTGCCGTTGTCATGAATCTCCATGCACACCGTCTCCTGACGCTGATGGATTTTCACCTCCGCGCGACTCGCTTTCGCGTGCTGTGCGACGTTGGTGAGCGCTTCCTGAGCGACTCGATACAACATCGTACGGTTGGCGTTGTTCAGCTTTTCGACGCCGGCGAAGGCGCTGAGCGATACGCGAATGCCAGTGTCCTTCATGAAGCTCTTTAGATAGGATTGCAATGCGGGGATTAGGCCCAGGTCATCGAGTACTGTCGGCCGCAAGTCACGTGCGAAGCGATGCACGGTATCCACAGATTCCTCGATTAGCCGCTGCGTTAGTTCGATCTTTTGATGAAACTCTTCTGCGTTGGAGGTCGCCTTGGTTTTGATCAACGATAGTTGCAAGTTGATGCCGGTGAGCGTCTGAGCGATGAGATCGTGCAACTCCCTGCTGATACGCTTGCGCTCGTCCTCCTGCGAGGAGAGCAATCGCCTTGATAGCAGGCGCAGTTCTTCCTGCAGGGCACAAGACTTCCGCAGTAGCTGACTGGAGGTCTGCTCGCTGGTGCGCAGCGATTCCTCCAATGCCTTGCGTTGACTGATCTCGCTCCGCAGCTCCTGGTTTGACTCGGTGAGTTCATCGGTGCGATGCATCAATTCTTCGACCATGACTTTCAAATGTTCGTTCGCCTCCAGCGCTCCACGGTGGGTCAGTTCGATCGGCGTGATTGCCTCGGTAAAGAACTGATTGGCCCGTTCGGTCAGTTCATCTTGCTCGCTCGCGGTTTCGTCCGGAGACACGACTTCGACTAGAGCCTCCTCGTGCACCTTTGCCAAATCTAACGTTTCCAGGCCGACTTCAGCAGCTCGCTGACCTAGCTCTTCCGCATCCGCGGGAACTAACGCTGCGTCGCCCTTAACGTGCTTACGTAAGGCCAATCGATAGCGTCGGAAGAAAGCGGGTAGATGAATTTTCACGATCAATGTTGAGTGCGCTAGCGAAGCTGCCAATGGATTTCACCGACTGCGCCATCAGGCGCTCGGTGCCCGTGATCTGCTCGGTAAGGTCTTCGTTGCTAGTGCTGACCTCCACCTTAAGCGCCAATAGTCTAACGTGAATGCCGAGCATTGCCTGTGCAATATCGTCCTGGAGATGCAGGCTCATCTGCTTCCGCTCGGCTTCATTTGCCGAGAGTGTTCGGCGCGTCATCGCCCGCAACTCCTCCTCCAGAATCTTCGAGTCGACTAACAAATCGGCAGCATTCTCCTCACTAGTGCGCAGGGCATCTTCGGTCGATTTGCGTTCTTCAATCTCTCGAGCCAGCTGGCGCTGAGACGCTACGAGATCCTTGGTTCGCTGATCCAGATCCGTACGGATCCCATGCAATTCCGCTGCTGCATTCACGGCGCTGCGGTGCGTCATTTCGATGGGGGTAAGAGCCTCGTTGAAGAAATGCGACGCGCGTATGGTTCTGACTTCCTCGTCCTTGGCCGACGTCGGTGAGGTCAGGATAGCGGTCAGTGCGGCAGCATGAATTTTCGCCAGCTCCAGAGTGCCAAGTCCCAGGTCAACAGCTGTCACGCCGAGATTCTGCGCTATTTGCAGGTGTGACTCCAGGTCATCCTTGTCATGCAATCGCAAGGCCGCCAGATAGTTTGCCGACAATTTCCTCATTGAGGAGTAATTCATGTTTGTTCTCTGGGAAGCGGCTGGGTTGACCCGGGTTGCGCTAAGTATGTATGAGACCGACGCTGTTTGAAGTCTATGGGGTGAAACCCTACTCTAGTCCGTCGCAATCTGCTCAGAAAATCGATTTCCGGTTCATTCCTAGACCATTTCCGATTCAAACCATCGATTGCTCTCTTTTCTTCCCCAGCACATCGTTTTTCGCCTCGCCGACTCCAGCCAATCGACAACCGGTGGCCGCTAGTGATCGGCGACGGTGTGACCGGATACCTCGTCAACGTCCATCGGTAGGCGTACACCCCATTGAATGAGCCGCCGCCATCAGCCACCTTCTGTCACAGGTGCCAACGCGGGGTGATCTCGTGAAGGAGAATAACCAACCACGCCTGCGCCTTCTACTGCCGATTTCAATCGGCTTTGCTCCTTGTAACCAAACTATTCTGAATATACCATGAAACACTTCCAACTTACCCTTCTGGCAATCTCTTCTCTATTCTTAGTCGCCTGCGACAAGCAGAAATCAGCGATTGATGCCACGAAGGATGCAGTCAACGAGACAATCGACGAGAAAAAGGAAGCTGTAGAACTCGCCGCCAAAGAAGCCAAGAACCTGGCGGACATCAAAGCCAGAACCGAAAAGGCGAACATCGAAGCCGGGAAGAACGCAGTTCAGGCACAACTCGATGCCGACAAGAAGAAAGTGGAGGCCGCAGCCGCAGCCGCAAAAGCGAAAATCGATGAAGAACTCTAACCAAAGGCTCTAACGGATAAGGGCCTGTTCGGAAATAACCGGCACAAATCTGCTTGCCTTTTTGGCCATCACCCGCGTTAGATTTCAACTCAGATAGCTCGCTATCATCGCTGAAATCCGCCTTGGTACTGACAAAAAATCCAGCGCATCTTCGCACAGTTAATTTCCGAACAAGCCCTAAGTTCCCTGATAACAAAAGCTGGTGCTACCGAGCCAAGTGTTCTTGCCTCGGTCGTGCTAAAACCCAGACCGTATCCGATCGGTGCTGAATTCATGGATCATATCGTGATTGCTTTCGCCGCCTTCCTTCGCGCAACAAGCACCTATCCGAGGGGCGCACGATTCCGACATAGGACAAACTAACCATGCTCGATTACTTACTGTCTCTACTCGAAGACCTCCTTCGCCACGTCCGCATCGTCGACGCGATCGATGTACTTCTGATGTCAGTAATCGTATATTCGGTACTCTTGTGGTTTCGGGTGACTGCATCGCGACGGGTGATTGTCGGGTTCTCAGTTCTCCTTGGAGTGTATTTTGCAGCGAGGGGGTTTGGGATGCACCTGACCGCGATGGTCTTTCACGCGTGGTTCGGAATCCTGGTAATTCTGATCGTGGTGGTGTTCCAGGAGGACCTGCGGCGGATGTTCGAACGAGTCGCGGAATGGGGCATCATGCGTCGCCGGACGCGCCAGGATCATGAACTCACTACCAATACGGGCGAGATCGTCGACGCGGTATTCGCTCTCGCCGCCGACAAGACCGGTGCGCTCATCGTCATCAAGGGTCACGACGCGTTACGGCGCCACCTGAACGGGGGCGTGAAGCTTGACGGGAAAATCAGCGCGCCGCTCCTTAACAGCATATTTGATTCCAACTCCGCAGGGCACGACGGGGCGGTAATCGTGAGAGACGAGCGGATCTCCGAATTCGCGGCGCACCTGCCTGTTTCTAAAAACCAAAGTGAGGTTGCCGGTCGCGGCACGCGTCATGCGGCCTCTATTGGACTGTCAGAATCTTGCGACGCGTTGGTGATCGTGGTGTCCGAGGAACGGGGAGTCGTGAGCGTGGTGGAGAGTGGGAAGATGGAGGAAGTTGCGACAACCGCGGAGCTGATGGCGCGCCTTGAAGGATTCTATACGGCAAAGTGTCCGCAGTCCGACGCGCAGGGGTTGGCAGCGGCTGATCACCAGGCACGGGATGCTCAAGGTCTTCGCAGTTCTCTTGACGATTGTCGCGTGGCTTGTCCTGGCTTATGATTCCGGAGTCGTCCAGCGCAACCTGGTTGTGCCGATTGAGTATCGAAACATGCCCGAAGGCCTGCAACTCGGGGCGTCGGCGCCAAGCGATGCGCGGGTCACCCTTTCGGGGCCGGAAAGCAGCTTCCGTTATCTGGATCCCGGATCGATGGCGATCTCGATCGATTTGGGCAGCATGAAGACGCCAGGGGTTGAGTGGGTGACAATCACCGGGCAAGCGTTGAGTTTACCGGCGGAGCTAACAATGGATGAAGTGATGCCGGGGGCATTGCGCCTCGAGCTGCGCAAGCAAACGCCAACCCCTTCTATCGTTCAGCGCAGCTTCGAAGTACAGATCGAGTACCGTAATGTTCCCGACGGGTTGCAGTTGGGCGCGGATGCCTTGAGCGAGTCCCACGTGACTCTTTCGGGGCCGGAGATCCAGTTTCGAGCTCTAGATCCCAAATCGATGATAATATCGATCGACCTGAGCGAAGTAGACCAGGCTGGGGTTCACTGGATGACTATCGGCCAGGAATCACTGAGCCTGCCATCCGAGCTTACCATCGACGAACTCGCCCCGAGGAGCCTGCGGCTTGATTTGCGTAAGCAAGATCCGATTCCAACCCCCGCCTCGGGTGAAGAGTAGCGGCCAAAGGGCCTGATTGGATCCATCATCGGCTTGGGGTAAACACCCCATGGCACGGCCTTCGTGGGCCGCTTAGACCCACACCTCGAACAGCATTCCGGAAGATGCGCGAACCGAAGTTTAGTGTGATACCTTTAATCCCTGAAAGAATGCTTGTCACCGGCGCTTGCCTCGCTGCTGAGGCAGGGGTAAACTCCATTACTTCGATACATGAATCAGTGAGCTCTGTCGCCGGCCATGATTTCAGACTCCAAAAGCGCCGCCCAACAACTGAAACGTGATATGGATGAGCCCGACCACGACCATGGTTTTGCCCCGTCGTTTCTGCCGCACTGGATGCAGGAACGCTGGGCCGTGTTGACGGTCGCCGTGGCCGGCGTGGCGCTGGGCGTCGGGTTTTTCGGAGAGAAGTTCCTCGGCCTGCCCCCGACCGCCGCTCTTGGGTTTTATATTCTGGCCTACGTGGCAGGGGGCTACGATGTCGCCCGAGCGGCCTTGCCCGCGCTCATCCGTGGAAAGTTCGACATTGATCTGCTGATGATTGCAGCGGCGGCGGGAGCGGCGGTGCTCGGTGAGTGGACGGAAGGCGCGTTTCTGTTGTTCCTCTTTTCACTCGGCCATGCCGGCGAGCACTACGCGATGGACCGGGCGCGTAATGCCGTCGGCGTTCTCGGCAAACTCATGCCCCGCACAGCCTTCACGAAGCGTGGAGACCGGCTGGAAGAAGTGCCGGTCGAACAACTCGCTGTTGATGAAATCGTGGTCGTCAAACCCGGCGAACGCGTGCCCGTGGATGGCGTCATCACGGCTGGCGAAAGCAGCATCGATCAAAGCGCGATCACCGGCGAGAGCGTGCCGGTGAGTCGCCGGCCTGGCGACGAGGTTTTTGCGGGCACAATCAATCAGGACAACGCTCTCGATGTGCGCATGACCCGGCTGGCTCGCGACAACACGCTGGCCCGAGTAATGCAACTAGTCGCCGAAGCGCAGAAACATAAGAGTCCGACCCAGCGGTTCACCGAAACCTTCGCGCGCCGCTTCGTTCCGGCGGTGCTCATCGGCACGCTTGTCGTCATCGTGATCCTGGCGCTCGTGTTTGGCTGGACGTGGAGCGCGAGCTTCTACCGGGGCATGTTGTTGCTCGTGGCCGCTTCGCCCTGCGCGCTGGCCATCGGCACGCCGGCGGCCGTACTCGCAGGTATCGCCCAGGCCGCCCGCCGTGGCGTGCTCATCAAAGGCGGGATCCATTTGGAAAATCTCGGACGCCTGAACACCGTGGCGCTCGACAAAACCGGCACGCTCACTACCGGCAATTTCGCGGTCTCGCAAGTCATCGGTCTGGACGGCACAACCGAGGACGAAGTCCTGCGCATCGCCGCCGCTGTCGAGGAGCAATCCAGTCATCCGCTGGCCACCGCCATCGTCAAGACGACCCGCGAGCGCAAGATCGACTTTCCCTCGGCCACCGACATCGAGAATCTCGCGGGCAAAGGCATCCAGGCGCGGGTTGAGGGTGTGGGAATTCTGGTCGGAGCCATCCGCGCGTTTGCTGGAGATGCCGCAGCCGAGGGAGGGAGCCCGCTGGCGGAAACCATCGCCAGGCTGGAAGCCGATGGGCAGACCACGGTGATCATTCGTCGCGCTGAAAAATTCATCGGCGTCATCGCCCTCGCCGACGAGCCGCGGCCCTTGGCGGGAGAGGTGATGAAACGCTTGCTCGCCCAGGGGATCGAACGCCTCGTGATGCTCACCGGCGACAATGCCTCGGTGGCGCGCCGGGTCGCTGGAAAGCTTGGAATTACCGATGTCCGCGCGGAGTTGCTGCCCGGACAGAAGCTGACGCATGTTCATGAACTGGAGCAGGATCGTGGCGTCATCGCGATGATCGGCGACGGCGTGAACGACGCGCCCGCCCTGGCTGCGGCCACCGTGGGTGTGGCGATGGGCGCCGGAGGCACCGCGGTCGCCTTGGAGACCGCCGATGTCGTGTTGATGGGCGACGACCTCGGTAAGCTCTCCTTCGCCATCGGACTGAGCCGGGCCAGCGCGCGCATCATCCGCCAGAACCTCGTGATCGCCCTCGGCGTCATCGCTCTGCTCCTGATCGCCTCGGGGATTGGCGTCATTCCGTTGAGCGTCGCCGTGGTTCTACACGAGGGGAGTACCATCGTCGTTGTATTGAACGCCCTGCGGCTCCTCGCCTGGAACGAGCCCGCAGCCGTCGCCTGATTTTCTTCACCATCCCTCATCACGCAGCAATGATGAGAGTGACTGACTACCGAAGTGCCGGACGATAACATTCTGTTACCCAATTTTCGTACTTCGCGAGTGTCGCGATGAGTCTGAGTTCGGTGACTTCCATCACAAATGCACGCTGCTACGGCACGTGAAGCTGACGCGGTAGGGTTTCACCCCATTGCTCCGATCCAATATATCAGTGAGTGTGACTCACGTCGACATGTCAACGGCTGCCAGGACGAACTCTGTAGCAGCTTCCAAAAAGGAAACGCACATCAAATCACCATGAATATTTCTTCCAAAAACACTTCTTCCAAGCGACCACTCATCCTGGCGCTAGCGACCACACTCATTTCGTATCGATCTCTTTTTCGACCCGTGATGCGAGAGCCACGAGATCGTCCGAAATCTTCACGGTGGCGTCATCGAGACGCGATATCTCGTCGTCGACATCCCGCTTTGCGATGTCCTCGGGAACGTCCAGCGGCGCCGATAGAATCCAGTGGACGAAAATCGCTCCCTCTGCCAGTCCGGGCGAAAGCCTCCTCCCTTTGAGGATCAACATTGCGGTTGGGTTGGTTCAGGCATCAGATTCAGAATTCATCTGGAGAGTCTAGTTTTTCGAACCTCTAATACCAAGTATCCAACGTAAGCCGATAGGCATAAACAGGGTGGTTGCAACCGCCATCAGGACGACTGCCGAAAAGAGGTTTTCAATGATCTCGGGAACCGGCTCTGGCTTCGAAAAGAGTCCCGCGTCCATCGCTATTCCGGCGATGATCAGCTCTACCGCTCCCCGTGCACTCATGGCGACTCCAATCCCGGCGGATTCGCGGTTTGTCATGCCCAGCGCCCTGGCCGCCAATCCTGCGCCAACGAATTTTGTGGCTATAGCAGTCAGGGTCAGAAGTATAACAAACACGGGAATGTTCCAAATGGCCGAAATATCGAGGTGCAAACCGATCGAGGCAAAAAACAAGGGCGCGAAAAATCCCGAACTAATTGCGGTAACTTTACCTTCCACATCTTCGTAAACTTTTGTTCCAATGGTGCGTTTGGTAAAAAACAATCCCGCCAGGAAGACTCCGAGAATGAAGTGCAGGCCGAAAGCTTCGGCAAGCAGGGCAAAGCCCAATCCAACCAGTAAAAGCATCGTGAATTCCAATTCTTCGATCCACCACTTTTTGAGCCGTTTCTCGAGAAATGGAAGCACCCATCGTCCAAGGGCGGATGCGATTCCAAGAAAGGCGACGACCTTGAGAAGCAGTAATAAAAATCCGATGACTCCGGGAATCTCTCCACTCTTCAAAAGGCCGGTTAAAAGGCCGAGAAGAATTAGTCCGAAAATGTCATCGAATAGAGCCGCTGAAACAATGATTTGGCCCAGTTTGGTTTTCAGCAAATCAAGATCTTGCAGAACCTTGACTGCCACGGGAATCGCCGTAATGGCGAGGGTGGTTCCGAGAAAGAGAACCTGAGCGATTTTCCATTCCGAATCCGGGATGAAAATCCAGCCGAGCCCGGCTCCTGCGAGAAATGGGATGATCAATCCTGCCAGCGCAATCCAGAAGGCTTTGTGGGATGCTTTCCCCAATTCGCGAGGATGCATCTCCAGCCCACCAAGGAGCATGAGAAAGAAGATGCCGAGATCTGTGAATGCATGAAATACCTCGTTATGGGTTAGATCAGCAAGGATCGGAAAGGTTCCTGAGAAATGGTTTACGACGACTCCGAGAATGATCCCACCGGTCAACTGACCGACCAGTTCAGGTTGGTGACAGCGTTTGGCCAATTCCCCAAAGCTCCTCGTGACGACAAGGAGAACAATTAAAATATAAAAAAGTTCCATTAATTTTTTGAATTATTGCTAGAAGTTTGCTTTGGGAGTGGCGTCGTTGAGGAGGAGAAAGGGGGAGTGTCCTGAATGATCGGCTGGCAACTCAGACGGAGTTTCTCCGCCTTCCTTTTCCCGCCGCTGAATTGGGCTGCTTCACCGGCAGGTGACCGGCGGTGTGGTCCTCCACAGTCGTACGCGAGGGCTCCTGTTACCAAGAGCGACTTTGTAGCGGGGTACCCAATTCTTCCTTTAGATACAACCGAAGGACTCCGCATCGCTTGCGGGCGAGTGGGCATATTTTGTGTGGGTGGATCACTCACAAGTCGTAAATTATTGGAAGTATGGCAGAGAACACAAACCACATAATCAATGTCAGCGGCAAACCTATCCTTATAAAATCCGAAAATTTATATCCGCCGGCACTCATGACCAGTAAGTTTGTCTGGTAGCCAATGGGGGTCGCAAAACTCATATTCGCTCCAAACATGACGGCTAGCAAGAATGGCTCAACTGGAGCACCAAGGCCTCGCGCGATATCAACTGCAATGGGAGTCCCAATAATCGCCGCCGCATTGTTCGAAACAACATTGGTTGCAATAGACATGACGATCATCAACGCCGCAAGGATCGCTACCCAAGGCAACTCCGACGTGGCGCCTAAGAACAGTCCGGCGAGATAAGTGGCACCACCAGTCTGGAGGAGTGCACTGCCCAATGCCAAACTGGCAACGATAATCATGATGACGGGTATCGAAAGCGCATCAGCTACATCAGCCCATACGATGCACCTCGATAACAACATCGCAAATACGCCTGCAACAGCAGCAACAGAAATCGGAGCAAAACCTAGGGCCGCGATAAAGACCACGGCTGCCATTATGCCGAGTGCGATTTTCGACTTGCGGTGAACAGGTATATCAATCGCACCATCAAGGAGCAATATTTCACCGGTTTGCTTAAGCTCATCGATGTTCGCTTGCGACCCCTGTATGAGCAGAATGTCGCCGGCACGCAAACGCTGTGCGCCAATGCCCCTTGTCTGCTCGCCCGATCCTGACCGATGAAAGGCAACCGGCTTGAGATTGAAACGCGTATCGAAAGCAACGCCGTTTAACGTTCGATTGTCCAAAAAAGAACCGGACATGATGGCAATCTCAGCCAGCACTTCTTTCTGGGTACCCTCTCCCTCCGTTGCGGTTTCGCTACTTAAGGTAGCGCCAAGCTCTCGCTCGAAATCTTTCAAGTTTTCCGGCGTATCGTTCACCTCCAACTGGTCTCCAGGCAACAGTGAAACTGTCGGAAGCTTCATGACATAGGAGTCTTCTCCGCGTCGTATCCTCTCGATGCGCATGCGTCCTCCAGTAAGCTCCAGGGCCTGAGCGAGTGTCTTATTCGCGATGCTACTGCCTGCGTTGATGCCAAGAACACCCGTAAAAATGCGAGGAGATGTATCGGTCAACGGAGGTTTGCGCTGCGGTAGAATCCGCGGTGCCACGGCCCACAAGAATAAAATCCCGACTGAGCCAGCGATTGCTACTGGTAAAACAAAATCGAACATACTGAATTGCCGCAGACCCATATCGGCAGCAAGCGTAACAACAAGCAAGTTGGTAGAAGATCCGATTGTGGTGGCCATACCGCCGATACTGGTAGCGAACCCCATAGGCATCAATATTCCGGTCGTCGATAGATCGTTTTTCAACCCGACCGCCACCAACATTGGCAACAACATCACCACGACCGGCGTGTTGTTCACGAAGGCACTCAATATCGCGCCAAGGACTAATGTTCCAAGCAACGCGAAGCTCGAATGGCGGGGCCACAATCGGGCCATCGCTGACGCGACCGGTTGCAGAGCTCCAGTTTTTTCAAGGCCGTGCCCCATGATCATCAACGCGCAGATGCTGACTAACGCTTGGTGCCCGAAACCGGAAAAAAATGCCGTTGGCGTAAGACGTTTACCGGCTATCTCGAACGGGAAAAACTGGAAAAATAGGACAAGAAAGATCAACACCGCGAAGGCCGAAGTCTCAAGCGGAATCCAATCACGCGCAAATAGAATGACGGCTACAGCCGTCACTATCAACGTGATTCCGTTATGTAGATTCAGACCGTCAATCATCACAAAGATGCACAATTCCTTTGACACTGGGAACCAAAGGTGGAGCAACACTGAGAGACTGTATTCCCATTATACTGCAAGGATTTTGCTTTTGGGGTGGCCGTCCTTGAGAGCTTCGTTGGGGAGATCGGAGATAGGGAGGGGAATGGGTTACCGTCCGGTCACGCTGCTGGAGGTAGGGATCACGCGTTATGTAAAATTCGGAACTCTCATCATCCAACTCCTTGAGCCGTTTGAGAACTTTACCTATTTCGCCCGAATCTCGCTGTTCGTCACTGAGTATGTCTTCAGCTTTCTCTCCAATGGGATGAATGGTTAAATCATTTAAAAGATGTTTCATGATGCTATTCTAACGATGGGCGGTGTGGAAATAGTCATTCGAGGCGCTGTCCTAGGCTTGAGCCGACGAAGCGTGGGCCGCGATGATGGCCAGGCAAGCGATGATGGCCAGGCAAGCGATGATGGCTTTTTTGAGATTGGTATTTATTCAGTAATCAACCTAGTCGACGCCCAACCCTTTGGTATGGGGTGTAACCCTACCACCGGACAATGCGAAGGTGCCGGTATGATCAGGTGGGTTTACAGCCTGTCGCCACTGTCCCTCCGAAACATGGGGTCAACACCCCATAGCTTGCGACTAGTTGATTCTGTAGTGTAATCTCAATGCTGAAGCACATGATCATTGAACCTGAAGAGATACTGGTTCTTGAACCGCACGCCCCGCTCGAAGCGACTGATTTTGAGGAATTGGCTCGCGAGATAGCCCCATACATCGCGGACCACGGAAAGCTGCCAGGACTGATGATTCACGCAGAAGCATTTCCCGGCTGGGCAAATTTCGATGCTTTTATCGCGCATATGCGTTTCATCAAAAGCCACCACCAAAATATCGTCCGATTGGCGATGGTGAGCGACAGCGATCTCTTGGCGGATGTGTCCAAGATCACCGCGCATCTGGTGCATGCCCAGGTCAAACACTTCTTGGATTCCGAATATGCGGATGCGCTGCAATGGCTTAAAGCGGCGACCGGAAAACTCGAAATGAAGTCCACCAGCTCTTTATCTCTTGAATCCTGTTGTCTGCTGAAGGCGACGGAAGTCGTGGGAATCGCCGCCGATCATGGCGGTCATGAATTGAAGGGATATCTTGCCGGGATGCTTCGCCAGGCTGGGGTGGAAGTGGTTGATTTCGGCGCCCAACAACTGGTGCCGGACGATGACTTCCCGGACTATGTCGTCCCGCTAGCTCGCGCCGTTGCTTCCGGTCGGGTGGAAAGAGGTGTGGCTATCTGTGGCAGCGGTGTTGGTGCCTGCGTCATCGCCAACAAAGTCCGCGGCGTCCGGGCCTGCCTGATCTACGATCCATTCTCGGCGCACCAGGGTGTCGAGGACGACGATCTCAACCTTATCTGCCTTGGCGGTCTCGTAGTTGGTCATGCCCTCGCGTGGGAACTAGTGCGGATTTTCCTTTGCGCGCAATTCTCCGGTAAGGAACGGCGCTTGCGCCGCCTGAAGAAAGTGATGGATCTCGAGAATATGCCTTCCCAGAAGCTTCTCCGCACCACTGACAGAGCGATTGAGGCACCTGGACATCCCGTTGAGCATACTTCCAACGAAGCCTCGCCACTCAAGATTTTTCTCATACGGCACGGTGAAACCGAATGGTCGATCACCGGCCAGCACACTGGGCGCACTGATCTTCCATTGACCGCGAGCGGTGAGGACGAGGTGCGACAATGGGGTAAGCAACTCTGTAGAATTCCATTTTCTCATGTGCTGACCAGCCCGCTCCTGCGCGCGAGGCAAACTTGTGAACTGGTAGGCATGAGCGAGATCGCGGAGTCCGAACCTGATTTGGTCGAATGGGACTACGGCGACTACGACGGCGTCACTTCTGCGGAGATCCGGACGATACAACCGGACTGGAATGTGTTTCGCGATGGTTCACCGAATGGCGAACTCCCCGTTCAAGTTGCCGCTCGCGCCGACCGGCTGATCGCCAGACTGCGGACTATGGACGGGAATATCGCATTGTTTTCACATGGCCATTTGGGAGCTGTCCTCACGGCTCGATGGATCGGGCTGCCAATCGCCGAAGCGGAACACTTTCGACTGAATACTGCTTCACTTAGCATCCTGGGCGACGACCCACACCATCCCGGGATGCCTGTTATCGAGTTGTGGAATTCCACCCCACTCGACGTATCCGATCCGATTTCCTGCTCCGATGCTCGTTTACGTCTGTCCATGAAGCGACGTGCGATAGAACAATGGGAGAACGAAGGCGGCGAGACAAGAACGCCGGATCAAGCCGCACCTTACTTCCCTGCGTTTCAAGCTCATCCATAACGAGAAAACCAATGAGTGATTTTGAATTGAAGCGTCTCGGACTGGTTATGGCACCGGAACCGGGCAATCCTCACGAGATTGAAGGCGTGTTGAATCCTGCAGCGGTTCGGGCCCCGGATGGTCAGCTCTACCTTTTCCCGCGTTTGGTTGCTGCAGGCAATTTTTCACGCATTGGCATCGCCCGCGTGAAATTCGATGAAGCTGGTGATCCGTGCGGCGTCGAGCGACTTGGCATCGCGCTGGAGCCGGAAGCAGACTACGAACTCATCCCTCACGGTGGTGGTGGTTGCGAAGATCCGCGCATCGCCTTCGTGGAACCGATCCAGCACTATGTGATGACCTACACCGCACTCTCGTCGATCGGGGCTAGGATTGCGGTGGCAATCTCGAAGGATTTGTTTCATTGGAAACGATTGGGTTTAGCAACGTTTGAACCGTACCGAAGCATCGACTTCGCCCACGTTTACAACAAAGACGCCTGTGTCTTCCCCGTCGCCATTCCGAATCACGCGGGAAAGTTGCAGATAGCGATGCTTCACCGCCCGCTTTTCCCAGGTACGCTGCCTGAGGAAACGGTTTGTGAGGGAGCCGAGAGGTTGGTGGATCTCGATCATGAAAGCATCTGGATCTCCTACTGCCCGATGCCCGAAGTCTGTGTCGAACCGCAGGGGCTCGGCCTGTTCAATTCGCACCATCGGCTCGCTACGCCGGTTGCACCTTGGGAGATGTTCAAAATTGGCGGCGGAACCCCACCTGTGCTGACGCGTCACGGTTGGCTGATCGTTTATCACGGTGTTAGTGAAGTTTCAGAACAGGATTCGGTGAGGCATCATCTGCGCTATTCAGCCGGCGTGATGGTGCTGTCCGAAGAGCATCCGCGCATCATTCGTTACCGTTCTCCGGAACCGATCCTGGCGCCAATGCTGCGAGAAGAACGCCACGGAATCGTGCCCAACGTCGTATTCCCCACCGGCATCGACCGTCGCGATGATCTTGGAAAACCGGACTGTTTTGACGTCTACTACGGCATGGCAGATAGCAGCATTGGTGTGGCGCGGTTGTCTGTGCCAGACGATCTTCCCTTAGTTTTGTCTCAACGAACAGAATGCTGACGGGTGGCTAGAGGACTTTACGACCGGAGATAAAATTCACGAGAATCATGATCAATGCGATGACGAGCAGGACGTGGATGAATGAGCCAATCGTGTAGCCCGTGATCACGCCAAGGAGCCACAGAATGATCAATACAATTGCGAGAGTACGTAACATAAGAATAAGAAGGCATACTGTTTGATTAGAATTGGGATTGCGCCCCTGTCAGGAGCACTGATCCGCTTACTCGGCTTTCCTGGATGCGGCTTTGATAGTGGCGCGGTAGTCCCGGATACTTGACTCCACCGCCTCGCGGCTCTCGCCAGTGCGCTTCTGTATTCGACCTAACAGCTCATCTTGTTTGCCTTCGATATAGACGAGATCGTCGTCAGTAAGCTGAGCCCACTTTTGTTTAAGGTTGCCCTTGATAATGTTCCAATCGCCCTTGATTTCGAGTTTGTTCATAATTGATACATTCAGCCTTCATCGGGATTTGCGCCATGGGGTGAAACCCTACCTGCCCATCAAGTGCGGGCGACGGATTTCGCATTGGAAGGACGGCACTCTCCCACGCGCTGGGGTGATCACCCCATAGCCGACGGTCATGAACTGGCCGAGCATAATCTTGCAATCATAGTTTTATAATGCGCATAATGCGCCGACCAAACAAAGAATCGAATCCATGCCCATTCAGATTAAAGAAAACCAAGACGGAAAATCCATTGCTGTGCATGTCAGCGGCAAGCTGGCCAAAGAGGATTACGAGCATTTCGTACCCGAGTTTGAGCGGCTCGTCGGCCTTCATGGGAAGCTGCGCGTGTTGTTCGACATGACCGATTTTCACGGCTGGACAGCGGGTGCTTTGTGGGAAGATACAAAATTTGCCATGCACCATTTCAGCGACATCGAGCGTCTCGCCATGCTCGGTGAGAAGAAGTGGCAAGAGGGAATGGCCACGTTCTGCAAGCCGTTTACGAAAGCAGAGGTCAAATACTTCGATCACGCGGAAAGCTCTGAAGCGCAGGCTTGGTTGGCGGAAGCCTAACCCTGTTCTTCAAACGATGACCGCCCCGACCACGGAGCTACAGCCGAAACATGCCGGTGATGCTGCAGAGGCGGATCATGGCGTGATTGTCTCGGTGCGCGGCAGCGTCGTGGACGTTCGTTTCGACAAGAAACTCCCGGCGATCCACAACATACTTCACGCCGGGAAGGATGGTCAGATTGTCATCGAAGTGCTGGCGCAGCGCGATGAACATCACGTGCGAGGCATTGCACTAACACCGACACAGGGTCTGGCTCGCGGCACGACGGTGCACGACACCGGCCTCCCGCTGAGAGCACCAGTTGGCAAGCAAATTCGTTCGCGCATGTTCGATGTGTTCGGCAACACCATCGACAGCGAGCCTGCGCCGCCGGAGGTCGAGTGGCGTTCGGTGCATCGCGCTCCGCCCCCACTCTCTCGACGCTCGACCAAGTCGGAAGTGTTCGAGACCGGTATCAAAGTGATCGACGTGCTGGTGCCGTTGGAGCGCGGCGGAAAAGCGGGCTTGTTCGGTGGAGCGGGCGTGGGAAAGACCGTGCTGCTCACCGAAATGATCCACAACATGGTCGGCCATCACGACGGCGTGAGCATCTTCTGTGGCATCGGCGAGCGCTGCCGCGAGGGCGAGGAACTCCATCGAGAGATGAAGGCAGCAGGCGTGCTGCCGAACATGGTGATGGTCTTCGGGCAGATGAACGAACCGCCCGGTAGCCGCTTCCGTGTCGGCCATGCGGCGCTGACCATGGCTGAGTATTTCCGCGATGACGAGCATCGCGATGTGCTGCTTCTCGTCGACAACATCTTTCGTTTCATCCAGGCAGGCATGGAAGTGTCCGGACTGATGGGGCAAATGCCGTCGCGCCTCGGCTACCAACCCACCATGGGCACTGAGCTGTCGGGCTTTGAAGAACGCATCGCCAACACCGACAGCGGCGCGATCACTTCCATCCAGGCCGTCTACGTGCCCGCCGACGACTTCACAGATCCCGCTGCGGTGCACACCTTCTCGCATCTTTCATCCTCGATCGTGCTGTCGCGCAAGCGTGCCAGCGAAGGTCTCTTCCCTGCCATCGACCCCTTGCAATCGAGTTCCAAGATGGCGACCCCTGGCATTGCTGGTGATCGGCACTACAATCTGGCGCAGGATATCCGGCGGACGCTTGCGCAGTATGCCCAACTGAAGGATATCATCGCGATGCTCGGACTCGAGCAGCTGTCTCCGGAAGATCGCAACGTCGTCGCACGGGCTCGCCGACTGGAGCGCTTCCTCACCCAACCGTTCTTCACCACCGAGCAATTCACCGGCATGAAGGGCAAGCTCGTCAGTCTTGCGGACGCGTTAGACGGTTGCGAGCGCATCCTCAATGACGAGTTCAAAGACTACCCCGAGAGCGCGCTCTACATGATCGGTGCCATCGACGAAGCGAAGACCAAATCCAAGACAGGCGAACCATGAATCTTAAAATCCTGCTACCATTCCAGGTCTTCGCCGAAGAAACGGGCGTTTTGCGCATCGTGGCGGAGACCTACGATGGTTCGTTCGGATTGTTGCCGAACCGGCTCGATTGCGTCGCGGCGCTGGAGCCTGGCATTTTGTCCTATGAGACAGAGGCGGATGGCGAAGTGTTCGTCGCGGTCGATGAGGGAGTGTTAGTCAAAGTTGGCGCGGACGTGCAGATCTCGGTGCGGCGCGCGCACGGCGGCACTGACCTGGAGACCCTGCGTACGGCGGTGGAGGCTGAGTTTCTAACATTGGACGAAAATGAGCAGGAGATGAACTCCGTGATGACCAAGCTGGAGGTCGGGTTCCTGCGTCGATTTGCCGAATTTCAACATGAGTGATCAACCGGATAGCACCCCGCCGAAGAGCGGGCAGAAATTCGCCGATCAAGTCGGTGCGAAAGCCGCGCGTAAGCTCAAGGCGCGGCGGCATCCGAATCCCGGTGTCTGGTTTGGTCTAGGCATGATGGGACTCATCGGCTGGTCGGTGGTGGTGCCGACTTTCCTCGGAGCCATGCTCGGGCTGTGGCTGGATAAGAGTTATCACGGCAGCCACTCCTGGACGCTGGCGCTACTGGCCGTCGGGCTGGTGGTCGGCTGCGCAAATGCGTGGCACTGGGTGGATAAAGAGGACAAAGCCATGCGCGATGAACAGGAGGAGGACGATCATGAATGACGCCCTGATACTCACGTTGTCCGGAGCCGCTGGGGTGGTGCTTGGCGCGATCTTTTTCGGCGGTCTCTGGTGGACGGTGCGGCGGGGCGTGACTTCGCCGCGCCCGGTGGCGTGGTTCTTCGGTAGCCTGGTGCTGAGGATGAGCGTGGTGATTGCGGGATTCTACTTTGTTGGCGTCGGCGATTGGCGAAGGATGGCGGCATGTTTGGTCGGGTTTATCCTCGCTCGCATCGCGGTTACACGCCTGACTAGCGCGCCTGTCGAAAACATAGAGGAGGCTCGCGATGCATCTTAGCCCAGACGAAACGATCTTCTGGCAGCATGGGTTCTTCAAACTCAATGCGACCATCGTCTTTACCTGGCTGATAATGTTATTGTTGGTTGTCGGTGCGAAGCTTATCACGCGCAAGCTCACGACCGCGCACGAGCGTTCGCGCTGGCAGAACTTGCTGGAGATCGTCGTCACTGCCATAGTCGCCCAGATCGGAGATGTGGGATTGCGCAACCCCAGAACCTACCTGAGCTTTCTCGGTACGCTGTTTCTGTTCGTTGCCATGTCGGCGCTTTGCACCATTATCCCGGGCTACGAACCGCCGACCGGATCTCTCTCCACCACAGCAGCACTGGCGCTTTGCGTGCTCGTCGCGGTGCCGATGTTTGGCATCATGGATCAGGGGGTGGCTGGATATTTGAAATCCTACATCGAGCCGACGGTGATCATGCTTCCCTTCAATCTCATCAGCGAGGTCTCGCGCACCCTCGCACTCGCCGTGCGTCTCTTCGGCAATATGATGAGCGGCGCGATGATCATCGCGATCCTGCTCACGATCACGCCCTTCATCTTCCCTGTCGTCATGACCTTGCTCGGCCTGCTGACCGGTATGGTGCAGGCCTACATTTTCAGCATTCTAGCTGCGGTTTATATCGCGGCGGCGGTGCGCACTCGCGAACCCAAACTCAATCTCGAAACCCAATAGCCCACAACCCATCCCATGGATCCCAGTACCATCATCGCAATGACATCAATCATCACTGCAGGCTTCACCACCAGCATCGGCTGCATGATGCCGGCCTTAGGCGAAGGACGCTCCGTCTCGACCGCGCTTACGGCATTGGCACAACAACCCGATGCCTCCGCCACCATCACCCGCACCTTGTTCGTTGGACTAGCAATGATCGAATCCACCGCAATCTATTGCTTCGTGGTGTCGATGATTGTCATCTTCGCCAACCCGTTCTGGAACCACGTCATCGCCGAGGCGGCGAGCAAGTAGACCATGCTCATTGACTGGTTCACCGTCGGGGCCCAGGTGCTCAATTTCGTCATCCTCGTGTGGCTGATGAAGCGATTCCTGTACCAACCGATACTCAACGCCATCGATGCGCGCGAAAAGCGCATCGCTGACGAACTTGCTGACGCCGACGCCCAGAAAGCCGAAGCGAGCAAGGAGCGCAACGAGTTCCAGCGCAAGAATGAGGAGTTTGACAAGCAACGCAGCGCGCTGATGAGCGAGGCGACAAACGAGGCAGCTGCCGAACGTCAGCGACTTCTCGATGTGGCACGCAAGGAAGCCGATGAATTGAGCGAAAAGCGCCGCACGGCCGTGCTTCGCGAGGAGAAGGCTTTGCACCAACAACTCACGCAGAACACAACGCAGGAAGTGTTCGCCATTGCGAGGAAAGCCCTCGGTGATCTCGCTGACGAGAGCCTCGAACAGCGCATGGGCGAGGTGTTTGCCCAGCAGATCCGTGATTTGAATGATGAGTCGAAGGCAAACCTGCGCAAAGTTTTCACGACTTCCGAAACGCCACTACTGCGCAGCGCGTTCGATCTACCACCCGATCAGCGCGAGGTGATTCAGACAGCGATCAACGAAACGCTCTCCGCCGCGATCCAGCTTCGTTTCGAAACCACGCCCGATCTGGTGAGCGGTATCGAGCTCTCCGCTGGCGGGCAGAAAGTGGCATGGAGCATCGCGCACTACCTGAGTTCTCTTGAGAAGAGTGTGGGGAAACTGATCAACGCATGAGCGCCGCCCCCGAAAACCTGCAAACCGTGCTCGAAGGCGCATTCGGATACATGGGTCAGGCACGTGAGCAATTCACGCCGCAGCTCGATATGCACGAGATTGGAACGATCACGACTGTGTCCACGGGCATCGCCACTGTGGCGGGGCTTCCTGGTGCTGGTTCCGACGAACTGCTAGAGTTTCCCGGCGGCGGGTTCGGTATCGCGTTCAATCTCGATGAACACGAGATCGGTGTCGTCTTGCTAGGCGACTACGCGCACTTGCACGCGGGTGACGAAGTCAAACGCACCGGTCGTGTGATGGACGTGCCGGTTGGCGAAGGTTTATTAGGACGCGTCGTTGATCCACTCGGTCGTCCGTTGGACGGAAAGGGTGGCGTTGCCTCGGACAAGCGCCTCCCCATTGAGCGCCCCGCCGCCCGCATCATGGATCGCGCGCCGGTCACCGTGCCGTTGCAAACAGGGATCAAAGTGATCGACGCCCTCATTCCGATCGGCCGTGGGCAACGCGAATTGATCCTCGGCGATCGCCAGACGGGCAAGACGGCCATCGCCATCGACACCATCTTGAATCAGCGCGGCAAGGACATGCTCTGCGTGTATTGCGCCATCGGCCAGCGAGCCTCGGCGGTCGCCAAGGCGGTCGCAGTCCTTACTGAAAAGGGCGCGATGGAATACACCGTTGTCGTCGTCACCGAGGGCAATGATCCCCCCGGCCTCGCCTACATCGCGCCCTATGCCGCAACGAGCATTGCGGAGCACTTCATGGAAGCCGGCCGCGACGTGCTCATCGTTTACGATGATTTCACACAACACGCACGCGCCTATCGCGAACTCTCGCTCTTGCTCCGCCGACCACCCGGACGCGAGGCATTCCCCGGCGATATCTTCTACATCCACTCGCGTCTGCTCGAACGCGCCACGCACCTCAACGAGGAGTGCGGCGGCGGATCGCTCACCGCCTTGCCGATCATCGAGACCGAAGCGCAAAACATCTCTGCTTATATTCCCACCAACCTCATCTCCATCACCGATGGCCAGATCTACCTCTCACCAACCTTGTTCGAACTCGGTGTGCTGCCCGCCGTCGATGTCGGCAAGTCCGTCTCGCGCGTAGGCGGCAAAGCCCAACGCCGCGCCTACAGAGCAGTTGCGGGCGATCTCAAACTCGCCTACGCGCAGTTTGAAGAACTCGAGGCCTTCGCCCGCTTCGGTGCACGGCTCGATGACGACACCCGCAAGACCATCGAACACGGTCGCCGGATCCGCGCCTGCTTGAACCAACCCGAATACTCGCCCGTCCCCGTGCCCGCGCAGATCGCCATCCTGTTAGCACTGACTGCGAAACACTTCGACACCGTGCCACTCGATCAGATGAAGCTCGCAGAGAAATCGGTGCTAGATGCCGCGCAAAACATCCCCGCTGATGTCGTCGCTCGTTTCGAGACCGCAGACAAACTCAGCGACGCCGATCGCAAGATCATCATCGACCTCGCCGCACTAGCGTTAGGATCTTTCGAGCCATGAGCGGCACCACCGAGAGCTTACGACGCCAGATCAACAGCGCGGGCGATCTTCAATCCGTCGTGCGCACCATGAAAGCGCTCGCCGCGTCGAGCATCGGACAATACGAAAACTCGGTGCGTGCGTTAGTGGACTACAATCGCGCGGTGGAGTTGGGCTTGAGCGTCTGGCTGCGCACCAACAAGCCGACGCCCGCTTTGCTCGATAAAACCCAGCGGCACGATGGAGACGCGGTCGGCGCCATCGTCTTCGGTTCGGATCAAGGCCTGGTCGGTCAGTTCAACGATGTCGTAGCAGACTTCGCCATCAAAACTCTCGCCGCTCTGCCGGGCGAACCTCAGATCTGGACGATCGGCGAACGCGTCCACGCCCGCCTCTGCGACGCCGGCCTGAAACCGATCAGTCTTCTACCAGTGCCGAACTCCGTCAAAGCGATCACGCCGCTCGTCGCTCAGATCCAACTTGAGAGCGAGACTCACCGGGCCAAAGGCGAATACAGCAGCGTGTATGTCTTCCACAATCGGCCACTGCCTGGCTCCATCTACGAACCTTTCAGTCAGCGATTGCTCCCGCTCGACGCCAACTGGGCGCAGAGACTAACAGACATCCAATGGCCGGCCAAGAACTTGCCCGAAGTCATCGGCAGCGACAGCACGACCCTGCGCAGCCTGCTCCGCGAGTATCTGTTCATCACCCTCTTCCAGGCCTGCGCCGAATCCCTGAGCAGCGAGAACGCCACCCGACTCGCGGCCATGCAACGCGCGGACAAGAATATCGACGAGCTACTGGCAACCCTCCAAGACCGCTTCCATCGCCTCCGCCAAAGCAGCATCGACGAAGAACTCTTCGATGTCGTTTCCGGCTTCGAAGCCTTGAGCTGACAACGAAATAGAGGAGTCGATGGGGTGAAGCCCAACTGTAGACCGACTCGGGCGGCTTGGTTCAATTACGATTATGTCGGGTTCTATGAATCTTTGGGACTATTTTCGGCTAAACACGCCTGATCAGTTGCAATATCCTGTGCAACGCCTAGCGCAATTTGCGAAGCCTGCGGCAGGACGGTCGCATAGTGGCTGGTTTCGCTTACCGGTGTGGATTCGCGGCGCGTGGCGCGATAAAGTGCATAACCCGCGATGATCGCGAAAATAAATGCCGGCAAAAAGAAAAAGCTGTCCGGCCCGTATCGCGCCATTAGCAACCCGGCGACGATCGGTGCGCCAATCGCCCCTAATCCGTTCAGAAAAACGAGCGCCCCCGATGCCTCCGCCATGTCACCCGGTTCCAGATAATCATTGGTGTAGGCAATCGTCAAAGAATACAATGGGCTGGCAAGTCCGCCCAGAAAAAATGACAGCGCATATAAAACATAGACGTGGTTTAAGAACGGAAATCCGATCAGCGTCCCGATGGCGCCAATAACTGTGATGTAGATCACGAGACGACGGCGGTCCATGCGGTCAGAAATCCAGCCAATCGGGAATTGCAGCATCAATGCCCCAAGATACATCAGCCCGACGAGAATCGAGATTTGCGTGACATTCAGCCCCTTCGCCGTGCCGTAAATTGGCATCATGCCGTAAAGCGTTGCAAAAATCGCGCCGAGCAGGAATATCCCGACCGTGCCAAGCGGTGAAACCTGATACAATTCGCGCAAACGCATCGGTTTTGCCGTGTGGAAAACCGGCGCCGGGCTGATCGACAGCAGAATCGGCAAAAACGACAATGAGACCAAAATCGATATGGTAACAAATAGAACGTAACCACCAACATCGGCAAAATTGATTAAGAACTGCGCCGAAACAATCCCGATCATCTGCACCATGACATAGGCCGATAGCGCCTGCCCGCGTGTTTCATTTGTCGCCGCATCATTCAGCCAGCTTTCGGCCACGACATAAATACCGGAAAAGCAAAATCCGATAAGAACACGCATTATAGTCCATAAAATCGGGTCAGGAAATACTGGCAATAGAATAAATATCGCCGAGGCCAGTGACCCGAGCGCCGCAAACGTCCGCACATGTCCAACGCGCCGGATCATCTTTGGTGCCAGTTGCGAGCCACCGAGGAACCCGAGGAAATATCCCGACATCACGTAGGACATTGTCGTGGGCGAAAATCCCTCCAACGCGCCGCGAATACCTAGCAAGGTTCCGTGCAAGCCGTTGCCAATCATCAAAAACAGCATTCCCAGCAACAAGGCCCAGGCACTTTTTAAAATATAGGTCATGCAGCCCTCTGAGTAATCATTGCTAGGAAATTGCTTTTTTCCAAAGCTGTTTTCCGGGCCATATCGGCCCGGGGTTGGTGAAGTGCAGGGATAACCTTGAGCTAAAGAATTTCAATACATTTCGTGGCATTTCATTTTTCAGATCGACGATGCGTCGCGCCGGTAGGGTTTCACCCTATTGAGCCGTATGGTCGCTCATTGTAGCCTGTGCCCAATGAAACGATTAAAACAAGCACGGCACGTCGCCAACTACTAACATGTCGGCGACTGCTTCCTCACTTCCGTAACGCATCGCTATTCTGGGCGGTTACATGCCTCGCCTCTGCGGCATCGCCATTTTACCCAGGATCTCTGCGAAACCGTAGCAGGTGCAGTATCCGGGCTCCATGCCGACAGCGTGAACGAGAACCAAGGTGCCGAATCCACTCCGCCTTTCACATCGCCCAAGCTAAGATAGAAGCCGTAAGGCAGCCGATTCCCATCCTGCTGCCCCCAACCGTTGTCGAATGAAACCAATCCGCATCCACCGCCACGAGATCTCACCGCTCCTGAGATCATCACCGATCCCAGCTACAGGAAGGAGAATTTTCTGATCAAGCTGCACGAGATGGGTTTTGACAACGAGCACTCGAGGGCTGTGCTACTGTCGCTTGGAAAGAGATTCAACCGCAGTGATCTTGATCGGAGTGTCCAAGCCGTCGAGCGCGAGTCCAGCATCGCAGCGCACGAGCTAGAGCGCACGCTCGAATGCATTCAGTGGCTGGCGGATTCCAACTACGAGGTCCGATTCTCCGCGAAGCTCGCGCTAAGCGAACGCATCATTTTCCCGGTTTCACCCAACGAGACAAATGGCATCGAGGACGCGCGCTTTGTCCGCTTTGTCGAAGACAGTGGTGAGGTCACTTACTACGCTACCTATACCGCCTACAATGGGCACGATATCCTGCCGCAGCTCATCACAACGGAAGATTTCTTCCATTTTAAAGTTCGGACGCTCAATGGAGATGGGGTTCAGAACAAAGGGATGGCGCTGTTCCCCCGCCGCATCAACGGCCGCTACGTGATGCTCTCCAGGCAAGACAACGAGAACTCGTTCATCATGTTCTCTGACAGCCTTTTCTACTGGAGCGCCCCACAGATCATCCTCCGCCCGGCGGCCATGTGGGAAGCCGTGAAAGTGGGTAACTGCGGCTCGCCGATCGAGACCGAGGCAGGTTGGCTAGTAATCACCCACGGAGTCGGACCGATGCGCAAGTATTGCATCGGCGCTGCCCTCCTCGACCTCAACGATCCCAGCAAGGTCATCGGACGGCTCAAAGACCCCTTGCTCTGTCCGCTGCACGTAGAGCGCGACGGCTACGTCCCCAATGTGGTCTACAGCTGTGGATCGCTACTGCATGGCCGTCAATTGATCCTCCCGTTTGCCGTCAGCGACCACGCCTCTGCGATCGCCAGCGTCTCGCTGGACGATCTCCTCGAGGCACTCCAATCGGATGCTGCCACACCTCCAGTTCATCGGATCGGTCGGCATTGAAGCAAAGAACCAACTGTTCGCCCGGGCGTCAGCACTGCTCCATCTCAACACAATTCCTGAAAGATTCGGCCTCGTCCTCGCCGAAGCCAACGCGGCAGGCTACTCGAACCGACAGCAAGTGGAGAGCCTGGGTTTTCCCGAAAACGAGATCTACTCCCAAGGTTGAACCGTGCTCGTATTGGAGACCTCATCCCTGGGTAGCAATTTTCAATGTGGAACGGAGGTGTTCGCATCAGCGGACTGAAATTGAGGAATCGCCGGTAGGTAGGGTTTCACCCCATTGAGCCCACCCGTCTCTCTTTGTAGCCTGTGGTCGATGAAACGATTAAAGCCAGCACAGCACGGCGCTACTTCCTAACATGCCGGCGACTGCTTCCTCACTTCCGCAAC
>JBNMNB010000051.1:0-36387 GCA_051270635.1 Verrucomicrobiales bacterium
TCAACAAACGCCACGACCGCAGGGGGACGTTGTGGGAGGAGCGGTTCAAGAGTGTGCTGCTGGAGGATGGCGAAGCGGTGCGGTTCTGTGCGGCTTACATCGATCTGAATCCAGTGCGAGCGGGATTATGCGCGAATCCTGAGGATTACCGATGGTGCAGTTATGCCGCAGCGGTCGCTGGCTGTCCTGTTTCGCGACGCGGACTGGCACGCGCCTGGGGCCGCCAGCGATGGACAAGCGTGGTGGCTCGCGAGCACAGAGTCTTGCTGTTTGGGCGTGGGGAGATCGTGCCCGGTGGTGAATCTGCGCGGGGTGGAACGGTGAAAGCGAAAGGCGGATTCAGTCGCGAGCGAATTGAGGCGGAGCTGAAACGTGGAGGTGTCTTGCCGATGTGGCAGTTGCTGCGCTGTCGAGTGCGTTACTTCACCGAGGGCGCAGTGCTGGGCAGTCGAGCGTTTGTGGATGGCTTCTTTGAGCGAGAGCGATCACGTTTTGGAGAGAAGCGAGAGTCGGGTGCACGAACGATGACCGGTGCCGAATGGGGGGATGTGACGGCGTTGCGAGATTTGAAACAGAACAGATAGAGATATCCGGTGATACACCGCAGTGAGTGCAGCCGCGATCAGGGCGATGTCGCGCCGTTGCCTTGATAAGGGCAGTGCCGCAGTGCCAGGCACTTTACAAGAAAGTTATTTCCCCTCTCACTTTGAGTTTCTCCACAATCTTGGGTTCACACAGATTGGTCAGTATGTGGCTGCGAACGAGTGTAGAGCGAATTGGTTCCGGGATAGGGCCGCCTGGCTTAGCCTGGCGCCAAGGAACTTTGATTTCCAGGGGTGGGTTCATGGGCGGGTGTAGCCTGGATAAAGGGGGTTCGAAGACACATCAAATCTACCTCATATCGAATCGTCGACACCCGCTGCAGAAACGGATCGTCACGTTCGCTACCTTCCGCTTCATTTTACAGCAGCAGAAGACTCGAACGATGCTTCCATCAGCTCCAAACCAATACGTCGAGATTGTCCACCCGCTCAAATTCCTTAGCATTTGCGGTAACAATCGTGACTCCGAGACTCCGCGCCTGAGCCGCAATGAGAAGATCGAGTGGCCCGATCGTCTGGCCTGCTCTTTCTAGCACGGCACGAATGTCTGCATAGTGTTGCGCGGCATTGAGGGTAAAATCGACAATCAAGAAGAGATTAAGGAAAGCTTCCAAGCGCTCTGCATTATGAGAATGCGTTTGCATATTTTTCTTAACGCCAGTCCAAAGCTCCGCAGCGACTATGACAGGGATACCCACACGTGCTGGATCTGGCAGCTTCTCAAGTCCAGCTTGATTACGCAGCACAGGAACGCAAACGCTCGAATCTAACAGAAACTTAATCGGCATGGAAAATCACCCCAATTTAAAGCTCAAGAATCGGGCGTTCGTGATCCGAAGGCCTCGGCGGCGGATCAGGAAATCCCTCCGCATCCGGAAATTTGTCAGCGAGAAACTCGCCTATCTCTGAGAACGATCGAAAATCTGGCACAGGCAATGGTTTCAAGATGACCTCGTCCCCATGCTTCTCGACAAGAACTTCCTTACCAGCAAAGCGAAACGCCTTCGGCAATCGAACCGCCTGACTCCCGCCATGCTGAAAAATCTTGGCTATTTCCATAGACACAAATTGTATCTACATTCGCCCTTTGTCAAATTGGATTGGCTCCAGGATAGGGCCGCCAGACGACGCCCCCCACAGTTCCGTCCGAGCGCGATTGACGCATACGGTTCCTCGGGGGGTGGGTTCGTTACAGTTTCGAGTGTACAATTCGTGGGGGGGGGTAACACCAGTCTATCATCGATGTACATACCATCATGGTGAGTCGATACCTGAAATTCCTTGAGTGCGGACGATAATACATTGCCATTATAGTCAAGTACGAGTCCACCATTTATTATTTCATCTTTACCATCCCCATCTAAATCAACAATAGCCATGGAATGGGCGCCGGATTTTAATCCTTTCCAACCAACTCGATTCACCAGAAGAACGATGCCAGCGTAGTTTAAAGGTGGAACCATGTGAATCATAATCTTAAGCCCAGACGTGCACTGTAATCAATGGGTTTACCACATAAATCATTAAAATGGAGTCTTTCAAAATGAAAACCAACCTTATTAAATCAGAGCGAGGCAACATCCTCAAAAAGATTACCACCCGAGTTCTGCTTACGGTAGGCTTGGTTGTCCTAGAAAATTCAGCATTTGCTGCTATTAAGTTTTCGGATGTAACAGCGTCCAGTGGTCTTCAGGCCGCAGATAAAGCAGCTGATGCCGAAGCAAAAAAAATTGGTTTTCAGGGGTACCTCAGTTGGGGTCATCGAATTATCTGGGCCGACATTGATGGTGATGATCGAGTTGATCTGAATGTAGGTAGAGGCCCGAATATTTTATTAAAAAATAATGGGGATGGGACTTTCGCTGATATTAGCAAAAGCTCGGGTTATCAACAACTTCATGATGATGGCCACGGCGGTGTGATGTTTGATTTGGACAACGATGGCGATAGGGATTTTTTTGGCGCTGACGTACTTTATAAAATGGTCATAAGCCGGGCGCAGGGTATTGATGTGTTGGCTCGAAATAACGGAACTGGGAAATTTGAAGATATTACTCTGAATTCCCCCGCAATCTCAACTGGAGAGGCCACGAAATCCGGTCATACCCGGGGTGTATGCGCAGCAGACTTTGATAATGATGGGCATCTTGATCTGCTTGCGGTTGTTTGGGAAGCGGCTCCTGAAAAATTGAATTCAGACGATCATATTTTCTGGAATGATGGTAAAAGCAATTTTAAAACTCTAACTCGCTTGAGCACAACCGATAATAATCAGGGCTGTCAGACCGTTGATTATGATCAGGACGGTGACATCGATATTTATACCAATGTACGGGCCGGAAAAAACAAGTTGTATAGAAACGATGGGAACAAAAAATTCACAGAAGTTGCGGTTTCATTGGGTTTGGCTTTTGATGATAAGGAAACCGATGATGGGTCTGGCTGGGGCGATATCGATAATGATGGTGACCTTGATTTTATCGAGCCTCGTCATCGCACTGTCTATATGAATAAGGGTGACGGCACCTTCACACGGGTAGATTCGGTGTCTGCTGGTCTCCATAAAATCCAAGCCAATGATATTCGCGGTGCTGGCTTTGCTGATTTTGATGGAGATGGCAAACTTGACTTAGCCATTTCAAACAAACGGGGTTCCAATTCACTCCTCAAAAACACGTCTACATCTGTCGGCAATTACCTGAAAATAAAATTAATCCGAGCCAATGGTCAGCTCGATGCTATCGGAACTTTTGTTTCTACGTATGAGGCCGGTCACCTGGGTGAAAAGGCTTTTCTCGTAGCTATGCGCTATGCAGAAGGCGCTACAGGTTATTGTACTCAGCATGATCCCGTCTTGCATTTTGGTTTGGGAAAGCAAACTAAGGTGGATATCAGAGTCCAATTCCCTGGCGGCAGTGTAATTGATAAAAAAAATGTTGATGTAAATAAAGCAATAGAGATAAAGGATTTAAATTGGGAGGAACTTTGATTACCAGGGGTAGGTTCATGGGCGGGCGGAGCTTGGGAAAAGAGGGGTTCAGGGAGAGGAATGGGTGAAAGGCTGTAAATTGGGTGTCTTCTAAATAGCCTCATGCTGGTTATTCGTTTAGATCCTTGTTTCGGGGTACCGTCTGAAAAATGCACATACCTAGAAATTTAAAAATTGTCGACCTAGAAATGACCTGCGGAAATGGCAATTCAATATCACAAGTATCCCACAACTGTGGACGGAATGAGTTAAGATTGGCATTGGGGTGCTCCAGCCGAATCGTCGTCATTGATTTCTCCAAGTCGAGCTGCACATCAATGACTGCCCAGTGCCCAGGGGCTTTCAAGTCCGAGCAATTGGGCGTAGTGTTGTTCAAGCGTTTCCTTCCCCAAGCCTGCCCATTTCTCATCCTATTTCAAGCTCTACCGATTCATGAAGGTAAGGTACCGCGCACATTCACTTCATTGGGCTTGGCTCCCTTCCGTTCCGGATGATGCTTGATTCCCTTTCATCATTTCAATTGGCAAATATGGCCCCGGTCCCCGCGACGCCCCCCTTCCTACCGGGCGCACCAATCAATGGCGCCTCGTTCTACTTCGCTACTTCACCGGCGGCGGCTTGCGCACGGGATCGATCTCATCGAGCGGAATGATCAGTGGAATTTGTTCATTGAGAGCGACGAGCCACTTGCCATGGATCTTACGCAGTGAGATAAGTTCGAGGTTTGCCACCTGGTTGCGATTGTCGCGATGCGATGTGCGGACAAGAATGTGCGCAAGTTCATCCCCCTCCAGAGCAATCGACAGCAACCTGAGTTCAAGTGTGTTGGCGATCAGCTTCAGAACATCTTCTGTGAGATCATACCTCTTCTGCAGCGCTGTATTGTAAGCTGCATAAAAGCTGGCCGGAGGCAACTTGGCGACGTCCTCAACATCCGTTTCCCCGAGCTTCTTCACCATTGCCATTTCATTCTCAACCGTGGTGCCTGGACGTTTGATTCGGCGCACGTAGCTGTCGCGCAAATTTGTCAATGACTCTGGCTCGATCAGCTTCGCAGAGTCGGCCCACTTCCTGGCCAAGGCAAGTCGCAGATAATCCTGAACAACTTTTGCAGCAGGATGTTTCGAAATTTGCGAACTGGACTGCTGTGCCAATGCTGCCGGCGTCACCAGACACAAGAATACAAGAGCTGGAAAAGAGATGCAGAAAGCAGGGATGCAGGATTTTTTAGTCATACGATCAGGAGCGCTTGCACGTAGTCGGTGTGCAAGTCGTAGTTATGACCGATCGTAGGCCAGCATGTTCAATTTGTCTATCGCCGGACCTTCCTCAGCGACCCGCTAGACCTCGTTCACAGCCCGGTCGATGAGTCGGCTCGCCATGCTTTGAGTGCCCGTGTGCTCGAAGTAATTTGTCGACATATCAAGAAATGCCCCGAGGTAGTCAAGCTTCCCGTCAGCCCCTTCGACGTAGTCGGCCAACTTGCCGACAACACGACCAACGGATAGATCGTTGTCGGCGTAAAAGCGCTGCAGATTGAAAGATTTGTCTGGTTGGTTTGACAACCAAAGCTGATGAAAAGTCACACTCCAGTTAGAGTTAAGGAGCCTGTTTTTTCTTAAGATGCCGACTGGCAAATTTGAGATACTGCTGCCAGTCAAAATCCGTGACATCGTGCTTACCGGATCGAACGTGGTAGCCAATCGCCCCCATAACCGGCTCATTCACACGCGGCATTTCCGTTGCTGGTAACCCTTCTGTGCCCAGCAGCCGATAGACTGGATCTGCGCCCAGGCAGGCGAGAAATTCTCCCCGCGGATCTGCCCATTGATCGCCTTCCGCACTGGCAACGTAAACCGGCCGCGGGGCGATGAGTGCCAGCAACATGTGGGCATCAAATTCCATTGCCGCTTCGTTTTCGTTGTAGTTTAAGAATCGATCACAGAACCAGTGAGGGAATACATTATTGATTCTTCCCACCGTTTCTCCCACCGCGCGTTTCGACAGCGCGGCACCTCCGCATCCCGAATTATTCGAGATGACCAATGCAAATCGCGGATCTGTGGCGCCTGCCCACAAGGATGTTTTGCCGAGGCGTGAGTGCCCGAACACGGCGACGCGCGCGGGATCAATTCCGCGATCCTGTTGTTCCAGAAAATCCAGCACTCGGCTGAGACTCCACGCCCACCCTGCGATGCTCCCCCACTCATCCGGTTTCGGTTTCGGAAACTGCGCGAAGATTCCGTTCTTGAAGCCATCGTCATAGTCAGGGTCAACGTCACCGTAGTAGACGGTGATCAGTGCAAATCCGTCATCAACGATCTTCTCAATCGCCCACCTGCTGGATTTTATCCCGCGATCAGATTCGTTTCCCGGCTGAGGCTCTCCGTTGGAGCGATTCCACCCCGTTGCCAGAGTGATGCGTGGATCCGCGAGGACGGTATGGTTGCCTTCGAAGTTGTAGCCCAGCACAGCAGGAACCGCAGCGTCGACCTTGCTCGGCTGAACCACCAGCAAGTGCACCTTTTGCCCCGCAATGGTCAACACTGGCTGAGATACCCTCGCCTTTCCGTCGAGAATTTCGAACGGCTTGACCTCCTCACTAAACGTGATCGCACCGCCAGTGAACTTCGGCGCTCGACCGAACATTTCACGTTCGATCAGCTGAAAAATCTCGGCCCGCCTGGCTGGCCAGGATGCCGCGTCCGTGACTCCCTCAAGAGGATCAGGCAGAACGTACTTCGGGATTTTCGCTTCATCGTAATTCGGCATGAACTTATCCTTCGTTTGTGCGGAGGTATTCAATGTCGTGAACGGGATGCTAAGTCCAATCGAGAAGGCTATAAGCCAGTGAAATCGTTTCATAGTAACTACACGCTTCATCGCGGGATCAATGTTCTTCTTTCAGATGCTTGCGCATTAGATCCGCACCAAAGTCACTGCCAAAATCGCGCCAGACACAGTGCGGGTGATTGGCACCGTTTTGCACATTCGCCCATTCCATGACGAATGTCGGGCCCTGCACGCGGTAATAGTGCGGAGCGCCCTTTTCACTGGCCCCCGCCCAGGCAAAACGTACATTGTTCAGTCCCGCATTGCGGATCTTCTTCCAGTCGGCTTTGGCCAGCTGTGGACGGTTGCGTGAAACATACACATCGATCAACGTTTCGAGTTGCTTCTGCTGCTTGCCATTGAGCTCAGTGAACTGAATGCCCTTGTCTTCCAGCGGCCCGACCTTGCTGATGACCTCAGTCAAGATATCGCCGGGAGCTTCGTCGGCGATGATCGCCTTCTGCTGCTGCCTTTCGTTCAATGCCAGTAAAAGCTCGCGCCCGAGATCTTCCTCCTTACCGAGTGTCCGCAGACCGGCACGGCGATGGTCGCCCTTGATGATCCCCGGATTGGCACCAAAAAATGTTGGCGTCGCAGAGATTCTCTGCCCCTTGATGATGGTGAAATTGAGTGACAAGTGGTGTCCTTCGACTCTCCAGCCCCAGGTGCTCTTGTTACCGGGTGTTCCAAAGATCGAAACGTGATACTTCACCGTGTCTCTCTTTGGACTGTTGTTCTCCAACTCGTGCAACACTTGCTCGAGGCTCATAATCGTCAGCGCCTTCTGATACCCCGCGTGACTCATACCCGAACTCAGCAACGCATAGGCAAGATGCTTTTGCTCATCCGTCATTTCCTTCAACATCAGTCCGTTCCGCTCCTTAGGAATGAAATGCCAGTTCTTACGCTCTTCGCTGTCCCAGGCGAACACAGCCTTCGACTTCGCTTCGTCGTCCAGTGCCCCTAGAAAGGTAGTCGCTGCCTCTGCCATCGCTTCCGCACTCTCATGGGCATGAGCGGATGACTGGACGCAGACAAAAGAGGACGACAGCGCGACTGCTGCCATCAAAGTTCGGACGGAGGTATTTATCATAATCGGCAGATTGCCCCAAATCCCGCCATCGCCGCAATGTCAATCTTCCACGACCTGCAATCTCGATACGAAATGGCAACCGCTTGCAGCGCCCTATCCTATCTCCAAAAAAGTATTGCCGCGTGGGAGAGCCTCATTCTCCCACGCGACGTTGACTACCAACAACTCAAAGGATCATTTGTTGTTGATGTTTGTGTTGCCACAAAAGTTTACGCCTTCTCATTGGCGGCGGTTTCGGCACCTTTAAGACTATCCTGCTCGGATACCATTTTCATTCCGATTGGCTTGCTGACGCCAAATTCTTGCATGGTCACTCCGTAGAGCACATCAGCACGGTGCATGGTGCGCTTGTTGTGCGTGACAATAATGAACTGGCTCTTGCTGGTGTTGCCATCCTCGCCTTCGACCGGGCGGGCGACGAATTCATCCAGCATCTTCAGGAATCGACCAATGTTAGAGTCGTCCAATGGCGCATCCAATTCGTCCAGCACACAGAAGGGTGATGGCTTGACCTTGTAGATCGAGAAAAGAAGTGCCACCGCAGTCATCGAGCGCTCGCCACCTGACATCAGAGTGATCGACTGCAGCTTCTTCCCAGGAGGTTTTGCGATCACTTCGATACCACTTTCAAGTGGATCATTTTCATCCAGCAGCAACAAATCTGCTTTGGAGCCGTGCCCAAACAATTCCTTGAACACTTTTTGAAAGTGGCTCCGCACTTTGTCGAAAGTCTCCGAGAATTTCTTCCGGCTTTCGATATTCAGGCGGCGAATGATGCTGTGTAGATTCGTCTTTGAGTTCTCAAGGTCGTCGTAGTCTCTTTGCTGGCGCACGAGGTCGGCCTCCAGTTCTTCATATTCGGCGATGGCATCCAGGTTTACTGGGCCCATAGAATCAAGACGCTGCTTCAGTTCACCCAGCACGGAATCAATGAACTCCCAGTCCGGCCCTTGCTCTTCTAATTCTGCTATGTCGACAGCATCATCATCAGAATCCGAGTCCTCGTCTGATTCACTTTCTTGTTCCAGTGCTTCCTCACCTTCAGCAACTGCTGCTTGAAGTTCTTCAAGATCTACTGGCTCAATCGACTCTTCGTCCTCTGAGCTACTCTTATCAGATTCGCCCTCGACGGCATCATCGGTTTCTTCTTTTGCCGCAAGTGTTGCCCGGCGTTTGCTGCGACTACTATGGGCTTTCTTCTGGTCTTCGATCACTAACAATAACCCGTGGAAATCCTGTTCGAAGGTGGCTAGATCGACCTGATACCTCTCGCGCACGTAGGTCATCAGGCTTTCGATGCGAAGTTCGATTTTCTCTGACTTCACCTCTTCTTTACCGCGCTGCTCAGCGAGATGCGCAATCCCTTTGCGCGAGGATCCCAGTTCCTGCTCCAATTCACGGATCCCTTCGGCCTTTGCCTCGCGATCATTTCCGACCAATTGCAGATTATTGGTGAATTGTTCAACAATTGCCGCCGCTTTTTCAATGTCGATCTTCAATCGTTCGCATTCCCCACCTGCCGAGATGTTCCGCTCACGGTAGCTTTCAATTTCTCCGCTGCGCTGCACCAGTAGTTCTTTCAGCTCCTGCACTCGCGTCTCCATCGGCTCGCGCTGCTGGCGCAGTGCCTGCTCTGCTCGCTGTTCGACTGCGAGCGTCGTGCGCATTTCGCCGAGCTGATCATTCGATACTGCTTCGCGATCCGAAATCGATGCCAACTCCGCATCCAGCTCCTGCACACGTTGTTCCAATTGCTCCCGAGCCTGCTCCTGGGCCGTCCTGTTTGACACCAATCCTTCGACTGCTTCTCTGAGCCCGCCAAGCCGCGCGGCCAGCTCTCCCTTTTCCCAATCAATGCCTTCGATTTTACTCTTCAGCTGGTGTGCCTCGCGCTGCACTGCCGACAGTCGCCCTTGCAGCGTTGATTCGTAAACGCGTGCTTCCTGGAGTTGCTGGCTGTCTTCGCTGATGCCCGCCCTGAGTTCATTGAATCCCTGGGTGATTTCTTCCAGTGCAGCCTCATGCCACACCAGCTTTTCCTGCAATCCTCTGCATTCGGTGTCGAGCTCAGCGATCTCCTGCTGGCGCTGCAGAACGGATCCGGAGTCATCCACATTGCGACCACCACGGATCACCCCACGATCACTCAGGCAGGTTCCCTTAGTCGTGACAAAGGACAATTCCTTGTGCTCTGCACGCAGACGAATCGCGTCCTCTAACGATCCCACAATCACGACATTTCCAATCAGCTTTCGCAGGAAAGGTGCGACAGTCTCACGCGCTTCCACCTTGTCCAGTGCCCAGCAGATCGCTCCTTCGGGCAAATTCTGCGGATCCACGGGCCCACTAACCTCATCGAGAAACTCTTTCGGTAAGATGGCCGCTTCACCCAGTCCATCTTCCGTTAACACTGCAACAATCTTCCGCGCCGCTTCTGCGTGCCCGACGACAACCGTCTGCAGATGGTCTCCCAGTGCAGTCTCGACTGCGGTGATAAAATCAGGCTCAACTTTGATGAACGATGAGAGTGCTCCGTGCACTTGATCGCGCAGATCTTCATCTTCCTGGAACCCTCGCAGAACGGCTTGGGTCCCTTTCTTGAAGCCCTCACCTGACACCACCATCTGACGCAAGACATCCAGACGCGATTTCTTCCGTGACACCTCGCGGTTGACCATCGTCACCTTGTCTTCCATCTCATTGCGCTCCTGCTGAACGGTCTTCACCTGCTCGTTCAGTTCGCGCACGCTTCCTTCAAAATGAGCGACTTTCGACTTTGCCTCATCAATCTCGGAATAGAATTTCTGTTCGTCCTGTTCCTTCTCCTGCTTGTCATCTACGAACTTGCCAAACTCAGTCAGCAACTGCTCCGAACGACGTTCATCCGTTTCTGATTGCGATCGATTACTACCGAGCTGCGCTTCGATTTTCGCCAACTGGGACTCCGTCTCGTGCGATTTCTGGCGCAATTGCCTCAGCTCTGCTTCTACCTTCTCACGATCGTGTCGAATGTTATCATTCGACGCGCGGAAGGTCTCGATCTCGCCTTCCTGCACACGAAGTGTTTCGGCGATCTCGATTAGCGCAGTTTGCGTGGCGGCCAATTCTTCTTCCTGGGAAACAAGTTTAACCTTAGCGGATTCAATTTCCTGCTCGTTCTGCTCCATCAACGATTGCAGTTCCCGGCGGCGCTCGTCATTAAATTCAATGCGGTTGGTTGCGCCCTGAATTTGATGATTCTGATCACTGATGCGCTGCTGTGTTTGCGCCAACTGCTCTTCGAGTCCACGCAGTTCGTCCCTTTGCTGCGCGACCAGTTGTTCTTTGCTGTCGATGCTGGCCTGAACTTCTTCCTGCTCGGTGCGAAGCGATGTGATTGAGGTGACTAGTTCCGCCTTTTCTGCAGACATTTCTTCGTAGCGACGAAAACTAAAATGCGTATCGAGCGTTCTGACATCCGTCAGCAATGCCTGGTAACGACGGGCCTTCGCAGCCTGGCGTTGCAGTGAAGAAATCCGCCGCTTGTGCTCTGCCAGCAGATCAAAAACGCGGAGCAAATTGGCTTCCGTGTATTCCAGTTTGCGCAGTGCTTCACGCTTTTCTGACTTGAACTTGGTGATGCCGGCAGCCTCTTCAAAAACAGCACGTCGATCCTCCGGACGCGAGCTGAGCAATTGGTCGATCTTTCCCTGTTCCAGAATTGAATAGGCAGCCTGTCCAATTCCAGTATCCATCAGCATGCTGGTGATGTCCTGAAGTCGGCAACTGGATCCATTCAACCGATACTCAGAATGCCCATCCCGGTAAACCCGGCGCGTGATCTGCACCTCGTTGTAATCCACTCCTAGAGTGCTCTCACAGTCACCCAGTGTCAGGGAGACTTCTGCCATGCCCAGCGGTTTGCGCTTGTCCGTGCCATTGAAAATGACGTCCGCCATCTCGCCACCACGCAGCGCTTTGGCCGAGCGCTCGCCCAGAACCCACCGAATCGCATCGACGACATTCGATTTGCCGCACCCATTTGGCCCGACAATCCCCGTAACACCGGGGTGAAACTCGATAGTGGTATTGTCCGCAAAAGACTTAAAACCATGGATTTGCAGCGATTTTAGGAACATATGATAGTTAACGAAACTTGAACTTTCACGAACGCTTATCGTAAATCAGCCAATCAGCAAGAAGAATTCTCGCAGGATTGAGAAAATCCACGGCGCCTTTTGCATGAACTCAATTCATGAAGACCATGACAGAACTCTTTCTGTGCTAGCAACTATTGGATCGCAGTTGGCCTGATCTCGGCTATAGAGAGTTACCAATGAAGTCATCCACGATCCCCCTCATCGTCGCCAGTTTGTTCGCCTTTCAAGGTCTTGGCCTTGCCGGAGAACTCGTCGAGCCACTGGACATTGATCCTCTGCCACTCATCCAAGAGGCACCCGAGATGAAGCCCTGGAAGTTCTCTTTAGATTCGAGGGCTCGCTGGGAATTCGGCGACCAGGACGGACTCAGTGAATCAAACGCCTATACATTAAGAAATCGTGCAGGCCTGCTGCTGGGCCCATTCGAAGGATTGAGCCTATTTGCTGAGTACGAGGGCACGATCACTGCAGATCGCGACAGCTACCAGGCAGCCAGCGTGCATGGACTCGGTCAGAACAAAACGATCATTGCTGACCCTGAATCTCACGAACTGAATCAACTCTGGATGAGCTATAAGAATTGGGACACAGAGATCAAAATAGGACGGCAACGCCTGATTCTGGATAATGCGCGATTCGTTGGCAATGTGGGCTGGCGCCAGAATGAGCAAACATACGATGCAGTTACTATCAAAAACACCAGCGTCGAAAACTTGACCTTGTTCTACGGCTACATCAATCGGGTAGAACGCATCTTCGGCAGCGGCGACATCTCAGCGGCCGGACAGGAGGACTTTGAGGGCGACAGCCACTTGGGAAACATTTCCTATCAGTTCGCACCAGAACTGACGCTCACCACATATGCCTACTTGCTCGATCTTAATAACCCTGCGGGTGATACTTCCAGCAACAACACCTACGGTATGCAGGCGAAGGGTGCGATCTCTACAGGCGAGATTTCGATCCCCTATCTGTTGGAAGGCGCCTACCAGACCGAGGGCGCAGATAGCCCGCTCAGTTATGGTGCATGGTATTTCCACGCCAATGCTGGCATCAAGGCTGGTAAAATAGCAGTAGGCGCCGGTCTTGAGCATCTTGGGGCCGACAATGGCAATGGGTTTCAGACGCCGCTCGCTACGCTGCATGCTTTCAATGGCTGGGCAGATAAGTTTCTTGCAACACCCGGCGGAGGACTTCAGGATGCCTACCTCTTTTTCAATGCTGGCATTACCGAGAAACTGGCATTCAAGAGTCAATTCCACTGGTTTGGTGACGACTCCGGCGCATTCGACTACGGCCAGGAAGTTGACGCCGCATTGACCTATTCCATCAATGAGAATTTCAGCGTGGGCACGAAGTTTGCGCACTATTTTGCCGATGAATTCGCCACGGACACGTCAAAGTTCATTCTCGATTTTGGATTTAATTTCTAACTGGTCATCCTGCGAGCATTGGCTGATCGCTCAAAGCCCCGGATTTTACTTTACAGGAACAGACATTTCCTGAATCGAGCAACTGCGCTGAAGCTCACGGCCAACGATCTCACTGATACCGAGAAATGTTTCTTCCGCCAGACTGAGGCGCCTGTTCGTTGGAAGGTAAGCAACCCATTCGCGACTCATCTCGGACCCCGGAATTTCGCGCACCTGTAATTGGCCGATTTCGATCTCTCTACGCGCCACCCACGGCGCAAGAATTCCTACGCCGACACCGACCTTTGCCAATTCCTTGATGGCCTCCATGCTTCCCACGCGCATGGCGGTCGACGCCCTGAGATGCAGCTCACCGAACCAGTGTTCTACAATCTTGAACGTCTGCGTATGCTGACCATAGACGATAAACCGCACATCGAAGAAGTCCTGTGGCGATAATGAGGCCTGTTGCGCCCACGGGTGAATCGCCGAATACACGAAGTGCAGCGAATCTTTGAACAATGGTCGATAAGTTCCTGTCTTGATGTGATCAAGCCGCAGTCCAAGAGCCATGTTCACCGCTCCCGATTGGAGTTTATCGAGCAGCTCCAAAGTATTTCCGGTCTCCACCTCGATATCTGCATCAGGAAAACTCTCGCGGAACTCCCGTAATACTGCTGGCAGAAGCCCGGTTCCCATTGAGGCCGTTACACCCACGCGGATGCGGCCACGCCCCCAATAGTGAAGATCTCCAACTTCACCCACACCGACGCGCAATTCCTCAAGGATCCTGCGCGTCCTGAGCAATAACGCCCTCCCCTGATCGGTAAGATCAATCTTGCGCCCCTGGCGTTCGATCAACTGACAGTCCAAGGTTTCCTCCAGGGCCTTGATGGAGTGGCTCACCGCCGATTGCGTGACAAAAAGCTCCTTGGCCGCGGCCGTAAATCCTCCAAGCCGCGCCAGAGCCTCGAATCCTCGAAGCTGGCGCAGGTCAATTGCTGACTCGATAGCACGTCCCATTGAAACCTTGATAGCAGTTGGCAGGCCAAGTGGCACAGAATCCGCTAACTAATCGAGGTGTGTCAGTTTCAATTCCAGCTCCCCCTATTCGCATTGGATTCGTTCCACTGCTTGATGCTGCCCCTCTGATCGCGGCTCAGGAACTGGGAATCTTCCACGAAGCAGGTCTGGATGTTCGCCTGAAAAGCGAACCCGGCTGGGCCACGATTCACGACAAATTTGTATTCGGCGAACTGGATGTCGTTCAATCGCTGGCTGGCCAGGCCCTCGAACTCCGAGCTGGACGATCGATCAATGTTACGGGTTTTGCGGTTCCTCTATTTCTCAACCGCGGCGGCTCCTGCATTGTGCTCTCGAAAGCCTGGATCGATCAGGGCGTTACCACAGCCAGGGAAATGTTATCGATCAGCCGCGCGTCTAATAGCGGAAGAAAACTCACCTTTGGCGCCGTCCATCGATTATCTTCCCACGGATTTCTTCTGCAAAAGTGGACTGAACAAGGAAACGTCAAAGAAGGCGAGGTTCAATTCGTCAACCTGCCCCCATCGCTACTGGCGAGAAATGTACATTTGGGGCATCTCGACGGAATCTGCGTTGGTGAACCATGGTCGACCCATTGCTCGCTGCAGGATTGGGGCGCAATCGTGGCAACCGGTGAGTCACTTGCCCCAAACCATCCGGACAAGGTTCTCATTGTGTCACGTTATCTGCGCCAACAGAGACAGGAGGAAACAATCAAACTACTGCGCTGCATCATTCAAGCAGCCGACTGGTGCGACAAGACAGTGAATCATCCACATTTGGCATCAATGTTAGCGTCTGAAGGCTATATTGGACTTGCGCAGGAGGTGATTGCGCAGGCTCTTGCTGGAAAGTATCCACTAATAAGCGGTGGAAACGCCAGCAGGATAAGATTCGACAGTGCTGCGCTGCGCCCGACCGGATCACGCCTCACCTGGCTTGCGGAGCAGTGGCGCAAGAACGCATGGAACGGCACAGACCAGCTCCCTCAGTTTCTTGATTCAGAACTTTTTGCCAGCGCAATTGACCAACCATGAATCAAATTCATAGATTCAATGATTCGATAGGCCTGATCGTCTGCGGGCATCAAGGGAAGCTTGGCATAGCGCTGGCTTAACAGGGAACATCATGATCATGAAAAAACTACGCCACCTCATCCCTCCGATATCATTGACATTGGGATTCCTGCTAACCAGTTGCGGAGATAACGGTACGACTGCAGCACCAGCTCCCAACTCCACAGATGCAGGGACAACTACCGCAGCAACTGAGCAGGCAGTGACAACGAACCTGCTCCCGACCGAGAAGACCAATTTAACGTTCGGATTCATTAAGTTGACCGACTGTGCCCCGCTGGTCATCGCCAGGGAGCTGGGCTTTTTTTCAGATGAGGGCCTCGACGTAGCACTTGAACCGCAGGCAAACTGGAAAGTGTTGCTCGACCGCGTCATCACCGGGGATCTGGACGGTGCCCATATGCTCGCCGGTCAGCCGATTGGGGCCACCATTGGCTTCGGCACTAAGGCAGACGTGGTCACTTCTTACAGCCTCGACTACAATGGCAATGGCATCACTGTCAGCAATGCAATCTGGGAAAAGATGAAACCGCTTGTGGAAATGGGATCGGATGGAAAACCGCTTCACCCGATCAAAGCAGATGCGCTCAAGCCGATTGTCGACGATGCCGTCAAAACGGGAAATCCCCTTCAGATGGGCATGGTTTTTCCGGTGTCGACTCACAATTATGAGATCCGCTACTGGCTGGCTGCGGCAGGCATTCACCCTGGATACTACTTTGACAAAGCAACTGGGAATCTAGATGTGCCAGGCACCATCGATGCCGAGATGATTCTTTCGGTGACGCCTCCACCACAAATGCCTACGACTCTCGAGGCAGGGACGATTGTCGGTTACTGCGTTGGAGAACCCTGGAACCAACAGGCAGTATTCAAAAAGATCGGCGTTCCAGTCGTCACTAACTGGCACATTTGGAAGAACAACCCCGAGAAAGTATTTGGCACTACCAAACAATGGGGAGAAGAGAACCCGAACACCTGGCTCGCTGTGACCAAAGCGCTCATCAGGGCTGGCCACTGGCTAGACGAGAGCATCGCCAATCGCAAAGTAGCCGTCAAATTGCTGTCCCAGCCTAACTATGTAGGCGCTGACGAAGCAGTGATTGCCAATAGCATGACAGGGACGTTTGAATTTGAGCCGGGCGACAAACGCGATCTTCCAGACTTCAACGTATTCTTCCGACACAATGCTTCCTATCCATGGTACAGCGACTGTATCTGGTTTCTGACGCAAATGGTTCGCTGGGGCCAGATCACAGAACCACAGACCGACGACTGGTACACCAGGACGGCGAAAGACATCTACCGTCCGGAGATCTACGAACAGGCGGCTCGCCTCCTGATCGAAGAAGGCCGGTTCAAGGAGTCCGACTTTCCGTTCGGTACTGACGGCTTCCGCCCACCTTCTACCGACTTCATCGACGGCAACCCTTACGATGGCAAAAAGCCGTCTGCTTACGTTGAGAGTTTCAAGATCGGATTGAAATAACACGATTTACCGAACCTACAAAAGTCCCTTGAGCGAACATCCCATGAAAGCAACATCTTCAACAATGGGAGCAGTCCCGGCGCCGGAAACTCCGATCAAACGCCGACCGTGGTTCCCTGTCCACAGCGTGACAAAACAATTGGATCAGCTTGGGCTTCCCTTCTTCATTCCCTACGTGCGGCTACTGGCTGTACTAGAGCCGGAAAAGCAAGCTGCGGAAATCGCTCGAGGGATCTTGGCTCCCGGGGTAGCCATTCTCCTGTTCCTGGGATTCTGGTCTGTCTGCGCCAAAGTTGTGCGCACCGACAGCGTCGCCATCCCAAGCCCGACAGAAACCTGGTCAGCGTGGTTGGGCATGCGCGAATTTGCTGCTATGAACGCGTCGAAGGAAGGCGCCCATCTGGAGAAACAGAAAAAACTCAGTGCGGCACTTTCTCTCCAAGCGACAAAGTCCGAGGCTGTGGGCAATACTGCGAATGCTGAGACCTTTCGCCAGCGAGCAGCCGAGGCCCTGACGAATCAGTATTCGGGTTCGCCCACGTTTGGTGACCAAATTGCCGTTAGTCTACTCACCATTCTAATTGGATTCGCTGCTGCGACTGCCATCGCCATTCCATTGGGATTGCTTTGTGGACTCAGCCCGCTGATCAACACGGCGATCATGCCCTTGATCCAGGTGTTCAAACCTGTCTCGCCCCTCGCCTGGCTGCCCATCGTATTCGTATTTGTCACTGCGCTGTATCAGCCAGCAGAAGATGCAAAACTACTTGGTCGGGCATTATTCATCTCTGCTGGAACGGTCACACTGTGCTCGCTTTGGCCCACTCTGATCAATACCGCATTCGGTGCCGCCAGTGTGCAGCAGGACTTCTTGAACGTTGGCAAAGTGTTACGGCTCAACTGGCGACAACGTATCTGGCGAATCGTCATGCCGTCATCGCTGCCTTTCATATTCACAGGATTACGTCTTTCACTTGGTGTCGGCTGGATGGTTCTCATCGCCGCCGATATGCTGGCGCAGAATCCTGGTCTCGGAAAATTCATCTGGGATGAATTTCAGAATGGCTCGTCTGAATCGATGGGAAGAATCGTCGTGGCAGTCATCGTCATTGGAATCATTGGCTTCCTCCTCGATCGGAGCATGCACACGCTCCAGCGCCTTGTCACCGCAGATGCCACCACAACTTGATACTGCCATGTCGCACATCAAAAAGAAAAAACTTCAGCAGCAAACTATGCCTGCCCAAAATTCCAGCAGTCTTCCCGCAGCAACTGTCAATCCCCGGCAGCAAGACTACCTGACCCTGCGCGGTGTGAACAAATCGTTTGCCGGGACAGAGGTAATGAAGGAGGTCAACCTCACCGTAAGGAAAGGCGAATTCGTAGCCATCGTCGGATTCTCGGGCAGTGGAAAATCGACCTTGATCAACCTGATGGCAGGACTGGAAATGCCTGATATTGGGCATGTCAGAGTTAACGGCGAATCGATCACGGGACCAGATCCGGAACGGGGATTGGTGTTTCAGAATTACTCGCTTCTGCCATGGCTGAATGTTTCTGGAAACGTCAATATGGCGGTCAAAAAAGTGTTCGCAAATGAGGCAAAACAGCGTCACCAGCAACGCGTGCAGGACGCGATAGCGATGGTCAATCTCGACGGCGCTGAGCACAAACGCCCGGCGGAATTATCAGGCGGAATGCGTCAGCGAGTGTCGGTCGCCAGGACATTATCTACCAAGCCCGACATTTTGCTGCTGGATGAACCACTCAGCGCGCTCGACGCCATGACTCGCGCTACCGTGCAGGATCAGATTCTAGAGATTTGGGAGAAAAAACAACAGACGGTTGTGCTCATCACCAATGATCTGGACGAAGCTATACTAATGGCAGATCGGGTTATCCCGCTGACGCCTGGCCCAGGGGCCACGCTGGGACCTGAATTTCGAATCCCACTGACCCGCCCCCGAGATCGCGCCCACATATTCGCTGACCAGGGGATTCAGGATCTCCGTGAGACCATCGCCAATTATCTCATTTCATTAAGGTCTGATCAGACGAATGCTGAATCCGAATCAATCGTAAAACTTCCCAAAGCCGAGCCGCTCGACCTCGACCGACCGCAGGGCCAGGTGTTCTCACCCTTTACCCCGAGGAAAGCTGAGCCCACGCCGACAGCCGCAACCAACCCGCAGCTCGATATCTGGAACCTATGCAAGGCCTACCCTACTCCGGGAGGTGGACAGGCAGTCATCGTTAAGGACTTCTGCCTCAAAGTGAACAATGGCGAATTTGTCACTGTTATTGGACATTCGGGCTGTGGAAAATCAACCGTCCTCAGCATGATCGCGGGCCTCAGCGACCCAACTGGCGGAGGCATGATCCTTGGAGATCGTGAGATCACGGAAGCCGGCCCTGACCGGGCAGTGGTCTTTCAGTCACCTTGCCTGTTGCCATGGCTCACGGCCCTGGACAACGTGTTGATCGGCGTGAATCAAGTGTTCGCCCATCTGAGCAAATCCGAGCGCCGAGACATCGCGTGTCATTATCTGGGTTTGTTAGGGCTGAGTAGTGCGCTGGATAAAAAACCGAGTAAACTGAGTCAGGGCATGCGGCAACGGGTAGGACTGGCAAGGGCATTCGCTCTCTCGCCAAAAATGTTACTACTGGATGAACCCTTCGGCATGCTGGATAAGCTTACCAAGTACGACTTGCAGGGAGTCCTGCTGGACCTTTGGAATCGAGTCAATTTGACGGCACTCATGGTCACCCACGATGTCGATGAGGCGATCTACCTTTCCGATCGTGTCGTGCTCATGAGCAATGGCCCTGAAGCCGCTGCAGGTGAGATTCTTGAGGTGTCCTTCCCGCGCCCGCGTCGCCGCGAAGAAATCATGAAGACACCGCTCTATCAACGCTACCGCGAACACCTCCTCTCCTTCCTCGAAGAACGTGCCCACCTGCACGAACAACCACGCACTTGCAGCGCAGAAACGAATTCGCTTCTGGGATTCAAATCCTCCAGTGCACACGTCGCATAGCTTTTTTTGCCCACATTTTTATGAGCCAAGTTCCCGTCATTCCTGATTCCGCACCTTTTTCACTAGAACAACGTTCTTGGTTGAACGGGTTTCTCGCCGGCTTAATAGGTCATGGCGAGGCTGCCCCTGATGCCGGTGGCGAGGCTCCCTCACCCGCAGAACCTGTGCTCTTTCTCTACGGCAGCCAGAGCGGCACCGCTGAGAGTCTGGCAAAGCAATACCATAAACAGGCAACAGCTAAGGGATTTGCTTCCCGAGTTTCTGGAATGGATGAGCTGGAGGCGGCGAGCTTGCCGAACGAAAAAAATGTTTTGATCATTACCAGTACCTGGGGTGAAGGTGAAATGCCTGACAATGCCGCTGACTTCTGGGATGCGCTTAATCAGAATGGTTCATCGCCTGCCTTGGCTGGACTCAACTACTCGGTGCTCGCACTGGGGGACATGAACTACGCTGACACTTTCTGCTACGCAGGAAAGATGCTGGACCAACGCTTCGAGGAACTGGGGGCCCGCCGTGTCCACGCGCGGATCGACTGCGATGTCGACTACGATGAGCCCGCAGAGCAATGGAAAGAAGGAGTGTTCACCGCCTTGCTTTCTTCAAGTAATTCGGCAGCGAAAGTGGCAACTCCTCAGGTCGCGTTAGAACCCGAATCAGCGGGTTACTCAAGAAAGAACCCATTCCCTGCCCCGCTTCTTGTGAACCAAAAACTGACAGCCTCCGAATCCGCGAAAGACACGCGTCACTTCGCATTCTCCATTGAAGGCTCTGACCTTCTCTACGAGGCAGGCGACGCACTGGCCGTCTACCCCCAAAATTGCCCTGAAGTCGTCAACACGATCCTCGACACCAAAGGCCTCGCGGCCGATGTAGAAGTTGCCACACCAACGGGACAATCTCTTCCATTGCGCGATGCCCTGATCAATTACTATGAGATTCGTTCACTACTTGAAGACAAGGAATCGACTACCTTGAGTCCTGCAGAATTTGTCGATGGCTTGCGCAAACTACAACCGCGACTTTACTCCATAGCCTCCAGCCCTAAGGCGCATCCGGGCGAAGTGCATCTGTGTGTAGATGTCGTGCGCTATACGCAAAATGGAACACCTCACAAAGGCGTAGCCTCTACCTTTATGGCGGAGAGACTACCGATTGGCGCGACCACAGGAGTTTACTTTCAACCAGCCAAACACTTTCGTCCTCCTGTAAATCCCGACACTCCCATGATTATGGTGGGACCGGGGACAGGCATTGCGCCGTTTCGCGCGTTCCTCGAAGAACGTGAATCCATCGCCGCGCCAGGTCGCAATTGGCTCTTCTTTGGTGCACAGCACCGAGCCAGCGACTTCATCTACGAAGATCAGCTGACAGCATGGGTTGAAACCGGGCACCTGGCGCGCCTCGATCTCGCGTTCTCCAGAGATCAGGAAGAAAAACTCTACGTGCAGCATTTGATGCAACAGAATGCTGGCGAAATCTGGTCATGGCTGGAGGATGGCGCCCACTTTTACGTCTGCGGCGATGCCTCTCGCATGGCGAAAGACGTCGACCGCGCACTGCATCTGATCATTGAATCAGAAGGTCAGCGTTCTGCCGATGCCGCCGCAGACTATGTCGCGGAAATGAAGAAGTCAAAGCGCTACGGTCGGGACGTCTACTGACACTGTTTTATTGTTTTTCGGACTGAGCCTCCGAGGGAATGATCGATTCTTCCCGACGCCTTGCTTCCATGAATTTCATTCATAAAGCGAATGACCGAAAAAATCGCCTGGCAGTCGATAAAAAACAGATCTGGCACGGTTAGGGCTTCTCTATAGTGCCATGACTGTCGAAGCCTCGTTTACCACCACGCAAAAGGAATACCTCTCGGGTTTTTTCGTCGGAGCCCAGTCGAGAGGCGTCTCCTTCAAAGACTTGGGAGGCGCTGCATCGCCCGCCGAGGATACAACACCTGCAGAAGTCGATGATGATGACCTCTGCAAGGAAGAACGCATCAAGCGTGAGATGGAACCGCTCGACAGTGCAGTCGAACTATTCAAAAAAGCGCGCACTAATGCTCCGCCGGAAGGAGCCGATGTTTTCCGCTTCAAATGGAACGGCCTGTTCTGGCTTTCGCCCGTGAAGGATGGCTACATGTGCCGCCTGCGAATTCCTGGCGGTGTGATCCATTCATTTCAGATCCGGGAACTGGCGAAAATTGCCGATGAACTCACCACCGGCTACATCCAAATCACCACACGCAACAACTTCCAACTGCGATTGATTGAACCGAAGGACTGCCCTGAGGTTCTAAGACGGGTGCAGAGTGTGGGATTGCACTCAAAGGGTGCGGGTGCCGATAACATTCGCAATATCACCATGAATCCGTGCGCTGGCTACGATCCACACGAAATCATTGACGTGCGACCACTTGTCAATGAACTGGGAGCGCTGATCATTGGAGGGCATGAATTTTTCAATCTGCCGCGCAAATTCAATATTGCTTTCGACGGTGGCGGCACCATCAGCTCGGTCGAAGATACCAACGACATCGGCGCAAGTGCCGTCGTCATCGGCGAGAACAGTGAGGGGATAGAGGGCGGCACTTACTTCCGCTTCGCTCTAGGTGGTGTGACTGGGCACAAGACGTTCGCAAGTGACTGGGGTGTAGTGGCCAAACCCGAACAAGTTACCGACATTATGGTGGCGATCCTGCAGGTGTTCATTCGCGATGGCGACCGCACCAATCGCAAACGGTCGCGCCTCAAATACCTCATTGAAAAACGCGGGTTACCTGGATTCCTTGTAGACGTTGAGGAAGTCCTTGGATACTCGCTACTGCGGCTCCCAGCCGACTCATCGGCACAGTTACCACGAGAGGTTTCTCAGCAAGGCCACGGTCACATCGGCGTTCATCCGCAGAAACAAGAAGGATTGAACTACATTGGCGCTGTTGTCCCCGTCGGCCAGCTCACTTCTCATCAGTTGTCCTGCATTGCTAACATCGCCGAAAGCTACGGCAATGGAGAAGTAAGGTTGACCGTCTGGCAAAATCTCATCATCCCTAACATCCCTACCGCATTCGTTGAATCTGCAAGAAATGCACTGCGGCGCATCGGTCTCCGCACTGAGCAATCGCCCTTACGCGGCGGCTTCGTTGCCTGTACCGGGAATCGTTATTGCAAGTACGCTGCTTCAGATACAAAGGGCCACGCGATCGCTATGATGGACTATCTTGAGTCACGAGTGCCACTTGATCGACCGATTAATGTTCACTTTACCGGTTGTCCACACAGCTGCGCTCAGCACTTCATGGGAGACATCGGCCTGCTGGCATGCGCGGTTAAGAACACTCCATCCGGAGAAGGATACCATATTACAGTAGGTGGCGGCTTCGGAGAAGCCCGCGCGATCGGTCGGCAAATTTTTCAAAGTGTGCCCTATGAATCGCTCGGTGCAGTCCTTGAAGCGACGCTCCGTGCCTACCTTGATCATCGTAGTTCCAGTAATGAGAGCTTTCACGCATTCTGCAGTCGGCACGCGACAGATCAGCTACAGGGAATTTTCGCCGCCACGGAAGCCGCCGCCTGCGTATGAGCGGATCGACGGAAAACCTGCAGCCGCTGCTCGCTACCATGCTGCGAGATCAGTCGAAGCTGATGACCGCAGTTACTGAATTCGCCGACTGGCACTCAGAGGCGGATTCACCGCATGCGGAGCACTATAAGAAGCTGATTCCACTGTCGAAACCCGGCGAGGGAGAGCAGTATGCCTTCGAAGTAAACCTTGATCAATGCACCGGATGCAAGGCCTGTGTGGTCGCCTGCCACAGTCTCAACGGACTCGACGAAGACGAGAGCTGGCGTGACGTTGGCACCTTGTTAGGAAGCGGGCCCGATCCATTGATGCAAACAGTCACCACGGCCTGCCATCATTGCGAAGACCCCGCGTGCGCCAATGGCTGCCCGGTTCTCGCTTACGATAAATCGCCAGAGACGGGGATCGTTCGCCATTTGGATGACCAATGCATCGGCTGCAGCTATTGCGTGATGAAATGCCCATATGACGTCCCGAAATTCAGCGAGAGCAGAGGAATCGTCAGGAAATGCGACATGTGCCAGGATCGCCTCGCCGTCGGCGAAGCGCCCGCATGCGTGCAGGCCTGCCCAAACGAAGCGATCGCCATTCGCATCGTCAAGACAGGAGAAACACCTGACGTCGATGAGGTACTCGTTCCAGGCGCATTCCGATCCAACTACACGCTCCCCACGACGCGCTACCTTTCACAGCAAGCAATAGGAGGAAACGCTGTACCTGCAGACGCTGGCCAGCCACGGCTCGACCACTCACACGGCCCATTAGCATGGATGTTGGTTTTCACCCAAATGGGAGCTGGCACCTTTGCTTTTGGGGCAGGCGCCGCGATCCCACCGCAGGCAAAGGTCGCACTCTCAATCGCTGCCGCTGCCATCACTTTGGTTGGAATGACGCTCAGCCTTCTGCATCTTGGGCAGCCGCTGAAAGCCTGGCGAGCGTTTCTCGGTTGGCGAAAATCGTGGCTCTCACGTGAGATTATCACATTCGGTCTCTTTGCAAAGTTGGCGATTCTTCCGCCATTTGTATGGTGGGTCACTGCCAGCTCTGGCTGGCTATCGGTTACCATGGCGCTGGCTGCCTGTGCGGGAGCGGCAGCGGTGTTCTGTTCGATCATGGTCTACGCGGATACACAACGTCCGTTCTGGACACTGCCACGAGTTGCCATGCAATTCATCGGCACCACGATCGCGCTTGGCGCTGGACTGACCTCACTAACATTGCCACTATTTTCCACTTTCAGCATCCTGGCGATCGCGGTGTTAGCGAGCTGGGACATTTTCGGACAGTGGCTGGCATTGCGGAATTCCGGTTCCCCCATTCATCGTTCGGCGCGCGTGATGCGTGAACTATTGCCAAGACAGACCCTCGTCCGCCGAACCCTTCTATTTACCGGGGCCTGCCTCTTTCTCACAGGTGCCATTGGAAGTTCAAAATTCGCGATCGCCCTGGCACTCTGCAGTACTGTGACGGCATTACTCATTGATCGGTATCAATTTTTCACCGCCTGCTCAGGGCCACGGATGACGAGCCACTAAGTTCCATGAACGAATTTTCCACTCGTCCAATTCCTCCTCTCACTCTGCGTGAATGGGATGGCCCGATGACCGACGCGCTCCTGCGTGCGCCGGGTGCCTTTGGCCTGGGACAGCTGCCCGCAAAACAGCAGCCGACGGCGGTGCTCAACAGCATTTGTGGCTATTGTTCAACTGGTTGCAACTTAAAGACCCATCTTCGCGACGGGCTCCCTGTGAACCTAACTGCAGACCACGACTATCCAGTTAATCAGGGAATGGCCTGCCCCAAAGGCTGGGAAGCACTGACTCCACTGGCAGCATCTGGACGAGCAACAACGCCACTGCTCGACGGTAAGCCCATCTCCTGGGAACGGGCTGCAAGCACTTTCACAGGTCGCATGAAAGCGATTCTGGCTGCACATGGCCCTGAGTCGGTAGCGTTCATCAGCACTGGCCAAATCTGCACCGAAGAGATGGCCTTCCTCGGAGCTTTCGCAAAATTTGGCATGGGCATGGTGCATGGAGATGGCAATACCCGGCAATGCATGGCTACTGCCGTCACTGCCTACAAGCAATCGTTTGGATTCGATGCTCCGCCCTACACATACGCTGATTTCGAAGAGAGCGATGTGCTGGTATTCATCGGAGCAAACCCGTGCATTGCGCATCCGATCATGTGGCAACGGGTGCTTAACAATCAGCGAAATCCCGAGATCATTGTCATCGATCCGCGCTTCACTGAAACCGCACAAGCAGCGACCTGGCATGTTCCGGTAACACCCAAAGGTGACCTCGCTTTGCTCTACAGTTTGGCGCACGTCCTGTTGCGTGAAGACTGGATCGATCGTGCCTTTGTCGATGCCCACACATCCGGCTTCGCGGAGTTCAAGAAATTCGTTCGAGACTTTGCCCCCGTAGCGATTGCGGATTCTGTGGGAGTTTCTGCACAAGAAATCGAACGACTTGCGAAACTCGTCCGCTGTGGCAAGCGCGTGTCTTTCTGGTGGACGATGGGAGTGAACCAGAGTCATCAAGCAACGCGGACGGCGCAGGCGATCATCAATCTTGCCCTGTTAGGCGGCCACATTGGTAAGCCTGGCACCGGAGCCAACTCAATTACTGGCCAGTGCAACGCCATGGGCTCACGCTTGTTTTCGAACACCACGTCGCTGCTCGGAGGACATGACTTTGAAAGTAATCGTGATCGGCAGAAAATCGCAAACATCCTCGAAATTGATTGCGAGCGAATTCCAAGTCAGAAATCGCTGGCCTACGATCAAATTCTTGAACGAATTGACGAGGGAAAAATCAAGGCTCTCTGGGTCATCGCGACCAATCCTGCGCATTCATGGATCGCGCAGAATCGATGTCGCGAACTCTTCGCCAAGCTTGATTTCCTGGTCGTCCAGGACATGTACGCCGACACCCACACGGCAAAGCTGGCAGACCTGATTCTTCCTGCCGCCGCCTGGGGAGAGAAAGATGGCACATTCATCAACAGCGAACGCCGCATCGGCGTCGTGCGCAAGGTATCGCCTCCCCCGGGCGAGGCATTGACAGATTTCAACATCATCCGATTTCTAGCCGCCGCGTGGGGGTGCGGCGAACTTTTCAAAAAATGGACGAACCCTGAAGCGGCATTTCAACTCCTGAAACAATGCTCCGCAGGCCAACCGTGTGATTTTTCAGGTATCGAAAGCTACGCCCATCTGGACAGCCAGGGAGGCATCCAATGGCCATTGCCAAAATCAACAACTGCCGTCGGAACCGAACGTCGATTATTTGAAGATCGGCAATTTTTCACACCGGACCAGAGAGCTCGATTCGTCTTTGATCCGCCTCGCCCTCTGCCCGAGCCCGTCGACCCAACTTATCCGTTTCTTCTAAATACTGGTCGCGGAAGCTCAGCGCAATGGCACACGGAAACCCGCACGTCCCGGTCGGAGATTCTGAAAAAACTTCACCCTGCCGAGTTGCTTCTGGACATGAATCCTGCCGACGCAACTCGACTGTCCCTGCACCGCGGACAACGCGTGATGGTCACCTCACGGCGAGCCAATATCTCGGCGAAACTGAGAGTATCCACTCTCGTCTGTCCCGGCCAGGTTTTCTTGCCCATGCACGATCCACAAGTCAATCAACTCACTCATTGGGCCGTTGACCCGCATAGCCGACAACCGTCCTACAAAGCAGCAGCCGTGCAAGTGACTCCCCACAATTGAGTTTTTCCTTCGCCGTTCTGTACTAGCGAAATTTCACGCCCTCGGGTTCCGCTGACTGGCGGGACGCACAGTCTCACTTTGACTCCGGGATCTGCCAACGTGAGTGCGTCCGTCGCGGCGGTCTTCATGGGTTTTGCGGCGAACATGATCTCGTTGTCGATGGTCGATTTGACGAGATCTTTGGAAATGGGCAAAGAACTCAGCCAGCGGGAGGGCAGGCTCCTCTGTGACTCTGGCCATCCGCTGGGGAGAGCAAGAGTAGGGGTATTGCAAAATGATATGAATAATATAATAATTATGTTAAATTTATTGAATGCATTGGCGCTCAGCGACGATCTTTTTGGCGAAAGTGGTGGTAGCGGGTGGGCTTTTCACTCCGGCGCTCGCGGGTGTTCCCGACGAGATAGCTGTTGAGGATGAAGGATATGGAAAGGGACAGCGGATTTTTGTAGTGGCCTGCGATCAACTCTACTGCCGACCGGATCGGGCGACGCCACACTTGATCGAAGCCGCCGACCAAAAGACGCCGGACGGAATCCAAGCCCGGGCGCGGGCGCTTGAGGACGATCAGGCCACGGCTTCCCAATTCGATCTGGTAATCTATGAAAAGGGAAAAGCGGGCCAGCCAGACGCACGTCGATCATTGAGCCGTCGAATTGTTGTGAGCCCGGTTGCCGGTGCCGACGCAAAGGAGATCGCGACTGCGGCGGGTGCCAGTTCGTTTAAAATTCCTGAATATGCTCCGGCGTTCGTTATCCTGAAATTCGCGGAGCCTGGCGATTCTTTGTCCAAACTGGATGCGGTTCGAGCTCTGGACGGTGTCGCTTCGGCGAAACCCTTGCTCGGTCAGCGCAAAGACAAACGTTTCATTCCCGACGACCCGCAGTTTGCCTGGAGCCTCAGGTATCGCGACTACCAGTGGCATCTTAAAAACTCCGGGCAGAATGGCAGCATCACCGGCCTGGATACCAATGTCACGCCGGTATGGGAAAGCTACCGTGGCGACGGCGTCACGATTGCCATCGTTGACGATGGACTTCAGGTCGATCATCCAGACCTTGCCGGGAACGTGAACACAGCGATCGACCATGACTTTAACGATGGCACACCGCAGGATCCAACCCCTCCGCTACAAGATTTGGGAAACGGCCATTTTTGGGATCATGGCACGTCCGTCGCGGGAGTGGCGGCTGGTCGTGGCGGCAATGGCATCGGCATCACCGGTGCTGCGCCACACGCGCAACTCGTCGGCTTAAAAATTCTGACGGCAGATACCAGCGAAGCGGAGGAGGCCGCAGCTCTTGGATGGAGAACCGATGTGATCGACATCAGCAACAACAGCTGGGGTGCGCCTGACGACGGCCAAACCCTTCACACACCCGGCCCGCTGATCCTCTCGGCACTCGCCAGAGGTGTCACTCTTGGCCGCGGCGGCAAGGGGACAATCTACGTCTGGAGCTCAGGCAATGGCGGTGCGACCGGCGACTACGCGAACTACGATGGCTTCGTCAACGCCGTCGAAACCATAGGCGTCGGCGCGGTCAACTACCGTGGTGTGCAGGCATGGTATTCGGAATCTGGCTCCAACGTCGTGGTGTGCGCGCCATCAAGCAATGACATCGACGACCATGGCATCGTGACCACCACACTAACGACGAACCAATCCTATACAACAAGCTTCGGCGGCACCTCCGCATCGGCTCCACTGGTCTCTGGTATCGTTGCCCTGATGCTCAACGCCAATCCGGATCTCGGCTGGCGCGATGTGCAGGAAATCCTGATTCGCAGCGCCCGCCAGGTCGATTCGCGCAACCTGGAATGGCGAACGAATGGAGCAGGCCACCATTTCCACTACGGCTATGGCGCAGGGATGATCGATGCCGAGGCCGCTGTGAACATGGCTTTGTCCTGGCAAAATCTAACCGCCCAGCAATCCAACGAGGCATCGCTTGGAAGTTTGAACTTCAATATCCCCGACGACCAAACATCCGGCGTGATCAAAACCTTCACGCTGTCAGGAACGGATCTGCGCGTGGAGCACGTCCAGCTCACGGTCGACATCAGCCATTCCTTTCGCGGCGACATCGAGATCACCCTGACTTCGCCCAGTGGCATGGAAAGCAAACTGAGCAAAGAGCACCTCGACATCAACGCCGACTACAACAACTATACGTTTCTCTCTGTGCGCCACTGGGGCGAGATGTCGAACGGGCAGTGGAAACTTAAAGTCGCGGACCTCTCGCCCGAAGACACGGGTAAACTGGTGACTGCATCACTCAGAGTGCTGGGAACCGACCCTAACACACCCACTGGATACGACGCCTGGGCGATCGAACAGTTTTCCGGCAGTTCCAAGACCAGCGCTGAACTCGCCGATCCCGATCACGACGGTCGCCCCAACCTCGTGGAATACGCGCTCAACAGCAACCCGATCCTGCCGAAAACCGGAACCGGCATCACCACCGAACGCCTCGGCGACTACGCCCGCATCCGCTACGTAACCGACAAATCGAAAAGTGACATCACCTATGTGTTGAAATCCTCAACCGACCTCTCCCACTGGAACAGCCTCCCCGCGTCCGTCATTTCCACCAACGGAAACCTCGAAACCCGCGAAGCCAGCATCGCCCTTGAGCTCGATATCCCGCAGCTGTTTAAGCTGGAGATCACGCGTTAGTTTGTGCGGGAAAGGAGAAGAACCGAGCGAGTCGTCCAGCGAGGCTTCATGGCGTGCTGCATGGTTGTTCGCAAAACCCCGGTTGTTGAGCGCCTTGGCCATTTGCTCGGGCGGGGCGCCGGAAAGCTCGATGGCGCGGGTGCAGTCGGTAATGTCTTCGTCTGGGCGTCCCGTCAAATTCCAACATTAATACCGTATCAATGTTGACGTAGTTCACCTGCAACTCTTTCCAAAAAGCAAAACGCTCTTCCTATTACTTAAAATCCGATGTGTCGTCCGAGTTCCGGGAGTTGATCGTAACCCAAGGCCCACATTCCTTTGCGCAGGGGAAAGAACAGGGCGCCGGGGTAGACGAGGTAGATTCCAGATAATTTGAGATCCGACTGGGCGATCGTCATCGAGTGAGTGACGCCTGGTTTCTCAGTAGCTTTGAATTCGAAACCATACAACTTTCCTCCAAGCTGAACGACGAGGTCCATTTCTGCTCCACCGTGCGTGCCCCAGAAGTAAGTTTCGCCGGGGTGGAGCTGGAGCGTCGCACAGATTTGCTCGATGGCGAATCCTTCCCAGGATGCGCCGTAGCGCGGATTCGATTGCAGGGAACTGAGGGTTTCGATTTGGAGCAGCGAGTGGAGCAGTCCGCTGTCGCGGAGATACACTTTGGGAGATTTTACCAAGCGCTTTTTGATGTTCGGCAGCCAGGGCTGTAGCTGTCGCATGACAAAAGTGCTGGTCAGGATGTCGAGATAGGATCGCGCGGTAGTGTGGCTGATGTCCATCGACGAAGCGATCGCCGTGCTGTTCCATGTTTGCCCGTGATAGTGCGCCGCCATTGTCCAGAACCGGCGCAGTGCCTCCGGCGCGACATTGATGCCAAATGCCGGAACGTCTTGATGCAAAAATGTCTGGATAAAGGATCGTCTACAGAGGGCACTGGTTTCATCTGATTCTGCAAGATAGGAATCAGGAAAACCCCCGCGAAGCCAAAGGCGATTGCGTGTCCTGACTCCCACTTCTGAGCAAGTGAACCCGCCCATGTGTATGAAATGCACCCTACCTGCGAGGGTTTCGGATGCTCCCTTCATGAGCTCAGGGGCAGCACTGCCTAGGATGAGAAAACGAGCTGGCCGTTCCGGGCGATCGGCGAGAACACGCAAAATACGAAATAATTCCGGCATCCTTTGAAACTCATCGATAACGATCAACCCCTTCAAATCCCCGAGAACATCACGCGGATTTCGAAGCCGGGCTTCGTCCAGAGGATCCTCTAGATCGAAGTAGTTTTCTCTGGAGACTGGAAAGGTCCGGGCAAGCGTCGTTTTACCGCACTGTCGAGGTCCAATCAAAGCGGTGACGCGGAAGTTCTCCAGCGAATGCTGAACCGTGCTGTGCAAAACAGATCTGGTGATAACATCCATTTTTCTTGTAAATTGCCATCGCAAGTTTCATTTTTCAAGAAAAATGAACCTGAACCATGAAAATTGCCACTCAATCGGATACCTGCGCCCAACGGTCACCAAACGCCAGATTCGCTGGTTCGTGAACTCTGATCCCTATCGCCCGGAGATCTTGTTTACGAAAGCAACATGATTTTCTCCTGATCTAATCGTCGTTGAAGCGCAGTTGCGATATGACATCGATCGGATCAATTTTCAGCCGTCGAAGACTCTTCGAATTTAGCTTTCTCCCAATTCAGTACGATAGCGCCTGGTTCAACTCACCCTACGCAGGGCCACCTGATTCAACAGACTCATCTCCAAGGCGATTGTCAGGAATCAGATAATTCACCACGTAGTCAGCGACTGCATCGTTGAGTGGGGTGATTTCGTTTTTGAATCCGGCAGCGCGGAGTTTGCTGATGTCGGCCTGGGTAAAGTATTGGTATTTGTCACGCAGTTGTTCCGGCATGTCGACGAAATCGATGTTGGGCGGCACGCCGAGCGCTGCGAAGATGGCGTTGGCGAGGTCGATCCAGGTGTGGGCACGGCCGGAGCCGAGGTTGAATAGCCCGCCGCCGAGTGGGCGCTCGGCTAATTGGATCGCCATTTCTACAGCATCTTTCACATAGAGGAAATCGCGCATCTGTTCGCCATCAGCGAAGTCAGGCCGGTGGCTTTTGAACAGGCAGACGCGACCGGTTTCGCAGATCTGGTCATACGCTTTGTTGACCAGGCTGCGCATGTCAGCTTTGTGGTCTTCGTTCGGGCCGTAGACGTTGAAAAATTTGAGCCCGACGAGGCTGCGCAGAAACCCCATCTTCTGCGCGTAACAATCGAACAGGTGCTTTGAATAACCGTACATGTTCAATGGACGCAGCTTCTGTAACTCTGGATCCTGATCGTCCATTCCCTGTGCGCCATCGCCGTAGGTAGCAGCAGACGAGGCGTAGACGAACCGAGAGCGCCGGGGCATCGCCCAGAGTGCGAGCTTCTTGGTATACTCGTAGTTGTTGCGCATGAGATAACCGGAATCGAGTTCCGTCGTCGCTGAGCAGGCCCCCATGTGGAAGACGGTGCTGACTTTGCCATAGGCCTCGGGGTTGCTGTCCAGCTTCTTGATGAGATCGTTGGCGTCAACGTAGTCGGCAAACTTCAGCGGCACGAGGTTGCGCCATTTTTCATCGGACTCCAGGACATCGGCGACGATGATGTTTTCGTGACCGCGCTGATTGAGCGCCCATACGAGCGCGCTGCCGATGAATCCGGCACCGCCGGTGACTAAAATGTATCCCTCTGTTGAAAGTGGCATAGCGGCAGAGACTACAAGGAGTCGCAGCGGCAGTCTACTGGCTTTTTTCATGGCGCTTGCCAGTGGCTGCTCCTCCCGGTATTGATGCCACGTCAGTTGCACTATCCGCCGATTGAATTTGCTTCGCTTCAGCCTCGAACTTATGAAACCCGCCAGAGGCCTGGTGGCCGGAGCAGTGTTGGCACTACTCCTGGGAACGGCGCTGCAACTGGTGTTCCCGTTCTTCGTCGGACTGCTGGTAGACAGCACGCTGGCCTCCAGGGCTGGATCGTTGGGCGCGGAAATTCCAGACTGGGCAGGCGACATCAATAAAGTGGCCGCAGTGCTACTGGCAATCGCGATGGCGATTCTGCTATGCGTCTACTTTGATACCCTGTGGTTCATGAAAGCTGGCGAAGAAGCGCTGCGTGCACTGCGGCAGCGAACGTTCGAACGCATCATTCGGCTACCCATGCGATTTCATGCAGGTGCGCGCACCGCAGATCTGGCCTCTCGCGTGCAGGCGGATCTGGCGCTGTTGCAGGAATTTCTGATCAATGACGCGCGGATGGGGCTGCGCTACGGAGCACTGATGCTCGGCGGATTCGTGCTCATGACAGTGACCGCGCCGCTACTGGCCCTGACACTGGGCATTCTCATCCCTCCCGTGGTCGCTGTCGGCATTCGCTTCGGACGTTCCATTTCCGCGATTTCGAAGCAGGCGCAAGACCGGCTGGGCGAAAGCGCAATTGTCATAGACGAATCACTGCAAGCAATTACCAGCGTCAAAGCTTTTGCCAATGAAGCCCTGGAATCGAAACGCTATGCCGCAGCGCAGGGACGCTACTTTGATGTCGTCATAATCAATAGTCGCAAACGGGCGTTGTTCCTGGCGCTGATTCTCTGCGCGGTTTTCTGCGGCACGGTTTTCATGATGTGGTTTGGATCGCGGCAGATTCAGTTGGGCAAATTAACACCTGGGGAGTTCACACGCTTCATGTTCTATCTGGCATTCACCGGCAGCGCCATGGGAACTGTGGCAGAATCATTCAGCCGAATGAAGCGGGCGCAGGGAGCCTTTGAGCGGACTCAGGAAATTCTCGATTCAGAGCCCGAACCGGTCATCATCGACAGCAGTGATGGACATATTCTTTCGGGCAATGTCAGAATTGAACGCGTTTCATTCGCTTACCCATCGCGTGAAGACTCGCGCGTACTTCAGGACATTGATCTGACAGTAGCTGCAGGAGAAACTATCGCGCTCGTCGGCCCTAGTGGCGCAGGCAAATCGACCCTAATCTCGCTGCTGCTGCGATTCTTTGAACCGGACACGGGAAGCCTGTTCTTCGACAATGTGGAAGGCACCAGAATCCCGCTGGCACGACTCCGAGCGCAGATGGCACTGGTGCCGCAGGAAATCATCCTGTTTGGTTCATCGCTCATGGAAAACATCCGCTATGGAAATCCGGCGGCCTCTGACGAGGAAACGATCGATGCTTCACGACAGGCGCATCTGCACACTTTCATCTCCGGCTTGCCCGATGGTTACCAGACCAAGGCAGGTGACCGCGGCACCCAGCTATCCGGCGGTCAACGGCAACGGATTGCCATCGCTCGAGCGATCCTGCGCAATCCAAAGATCCTCATTCTTGATGAAGCCACCAGTGCCCTCGATTCTGAAAGCGAGGCTATGGTACACCAGTCGATGCAGACACTGTTCGCCGACCGCACCAGCTTCATCATCGCGCATCGGCTCAGTACTATTCGACTGGCGAGCCGCATCGTGGTGCTGCGCGAGGGTGCGTTAGTCGACCAGGGAACTCATGAAGAACTCATCAAGCGCGACGGATTTTATAGCGACCTGTGGAAGAAACAACGGCAATGCTGACTAGCTGACTAGCCGCAGCAGAGATAGAAATTCTTAGATCCCCTTGTAGCGCGTACGATTACCATCCTTGTCCACCGGGCGATCATCCGGCTTCTTCGGTGCGACTCTCATCTCGTCGCCGCCGCCTTCTCCATCTTCGTCAAATTCACGGCGTCTCGGTGGTCTGGGAGGAGCACCTCCTCCCGCACGACGGTCCTCAGCCTCGTTTACGTGTAACTTACGACCGCCCATCTCAACTCCGTTGAGCTTAGTGACTGCAGCCTCACCTTTTTCCCGATTCTCCAAAGTCACGAATGCAAATCCGCGCGGCCTGCCAGTCTCGCGATCCAGCGGACGATGGAAGTCCAGAATCGGATCGAACTCGGCCAGGACGTCCAGGAGTTCAGCTTCAGTCGTTTCGTAAGAGAGATTCCCAATAAACAATTTCATCGTGATAATTCGTTTTCTTCAGTCTCGATCAGCAACCTGTGGTTGACCTCGGCCACTGAGCTTAAGCCGGATACTTAATCAAAAAGAAAATCACCAACAAACGTCCAATGCCCGAGCAGGCTGTGCAAGCTAACCTCACTGTGACCTGCCTCACAGCGATTGCGAGACTTTTCTTCGGATGTCTTCATCACCTTGTCTTTTCGAACATCGCCAATCTCCGCTGCAAGAGGAGCAACTGCCGCGTTGCACCTTGATCAAAGACCTGCTTTTATCCCTCTATGATGCACCGTTCAGCGTTGACTTGTGGAGTTCTCTTGGTTCTTGCAGCCATCGGAGCCTCGTGCGCCACCACTCCGCAGCCGATGACCGAGGGTAAAGCGAAGACGTCAGAGGAATTATTCCATTCGAGCGTCAAGCCGCTTCTGGAATCCCGATGTAGCTGGTGTCATTCAAATGACGACGCAAAGGGCGGCTTAAATTTTCAGGAACGCACAGCAGTTTTCAGCGCAGCGCGTCCCTTTTTAGTCGCTGGATCTGCGGACGAGAGTCTAATATATCAGGCGCTTGCCAGACCAGACAAACATCCAGGCGTCATGCCCGGCGATGGTTGGGGCATCACTGCCCAACAGAAAAATGCTGTCCGCACCTGGATCGAAACGGGTGCCTACTGGCCCGATGACAGGAAAGGAAAAATCCGGAGAAAACCCTACCGCGTGGAATTCGACGACTACCTCTAGCTCTCACACTCAACCACCTAAACCAATCACCACCACGAATATGAAGAACTTGAAACGCATCCTCGTTGGAATCGACTACTCCACCAGCTGTGAAACCGCACTGAGTGAAGCGGCCCGCATCGCCAATTGGAACGATGGCAAGCTAATCTGCCTGCACGTTTTTGACGAAGAAATCCTGGAGGAATTTCGACGCTACGAGAGCTTTGACCAGACCGCTGTAATGGACGAGGCACAGCGTCGCCTGGAAACATACGTGGCAGAGCATCTGGGAGCCGGGCACGATATCGAATGCGTTGTGGAGATCGGCCACCCTTTCAAGAAGCTGCTGCACGGCGTGAAGAACTGGGAAACCGATTTGCTAGTGTTAGGTTCACGAGGATTCAACCAGAAGCACTCGGGGCGAACAGGAGTCTTCGCCAGCCGCTGCATTCGCAAAGCGCCGGTGCCGGTACTGCTCGTGAGAAAGAATCATACATCTCCATTCGATCGCATCGTTGCCTGCGTCGACTTCTCAGAAACTTCGTATCGCGCGATCGAGCATGCGCTGACTGTCGCCGAACAAAGCTCGAAAGAACTGGAATTGCTCCACATTTTTCTATCCCCCATCATGGCCGCCACCGACGCCTATGGACTGGGCCCTGCCCTGCCGATTATCGACTCTTCGGAGACACAGCGAATTCTTGAAGACAAGTTGAGCGCGCTGGCCGAGAAAATCGGCGCGACCTCGCCATCCGTCGTCATCACGACGAAAGTAAGGGAGGGAGCCAGCATTTCGCGTGAGGTCATCAATCACCTCACTGAATGCTCAGCAGATCTGGTCGTGTTAGGAACCCGGGGACGCACCGGCTTTAAAAGCCTGCTCATGGGCACAACGGCTGAAAAATTGATCCACGAAACGCC
>JBNMNB010000052.1:0-36015 GCA_051270635.1 Verrucomicrobiales bacterium
AGATCTGGCACGCCGCCCACCACCAGCGCCTCTACGACCGCGATGCCCCACCCGCCAGCCCGGCAAAAAACGACCAAGCCCTCCTGCGTAGCCTCATGGCCGGCTTCGTTGATCAACTCGCCAAACGGCGTGAGCCCGGCAAGTCCGGCTGCTGCCTCACCGAGCAAAGAGAAGGCCAGCTGGTACGCGAAAGCGTGGTGCAAGACTCCGAATTCTTCGTCGCCGCCAATCTGCACCAAGTCCCCTCACGCGGCTCCACACTGACCCTGCTCAGCCTCGCCACCGCCGTGCAACCCTCGTGGATCGCTGAGATGTTCCCTCAGCATTTAAACACCACTGTCGAGCACCACTTCGACGCCAGGAACAAGCGCGTCGCCGCGATGAAACTGGTGCGCTATCGGGATCTCGTCATCGAGCAGAAGACACAGCAAATCGACCTCGATCCACTCGCCAGCGGACGCTGCCTAGCCGATGCTCACGGCAGCGGAGCCTTTGAGCTACCGAAAATGGATCATCGGCTGAAACAATTCATCGCCCGAGTGAACCTCGTCCACGCCACCATGCCCGAACTCGAGTTTGCCCCCTTCGATGAGGCCGCGATCACCGTCTGCCTTTCCCGTGCCTTCACCGGACTAACACTGGTAAAAGAAGCCCAGGCCGCGCCCCTTATTCCCGCATTTCACCAGCATTTGGAAAAAGGCCAAATCAGTTGGCTGGATGAGTTGCTGCCACCAACAATCCCGTGGTTCGACAAGCACGTAAAAGTCTCCTACCTCAACGAGTCACCCGAAGCTCAGGTAAAACTGAAGGACTGCTTCGCCCTCGAAGAGCATCCCACCCTCTGCGAAGGCCAGCTCCCAGTGCTCCTCTGCCTCAGCTCTCCCGACGGCAAACGCATTGCCAGCACTACCGACTGGCCGGCCTTCCGCACCCGCGAATTGCCAAAGCATCGCCAAGCCCTGGCAAAGAAGTTCCCCGGGCACATGTGGAGGTAAGACCAATCAATCCATAGTTACCAATGAATAAACTGGAATTAAATGCTTGAGTGGAATAATCTTTTACTCCCGCGCTTCTTCCCCGGCGGAAACGATGTTTATCACTAACAGGGAGCTCCAGGCCGATTCTCATGTAGCAGTTGTTGTCGCCCATCCGGACGACGAGATTCTCTGGTGCGGCGGATCGATCCTGGCACATCCGGAGTGGCGGTGGCGCATCGTGACGCTATGCCGTGAGGGCGACACCGACCGTGCCCCGAAATTCCGCAAACTTCTGGACCTACTGGGTGCAGAGGGCGGGATGGCAGATTTGGACGATGGTCCGGACCAACTGCCGCTGGAGCCTGAATCTGTGAAGGAAACCGTGACAAATCTGTTGTCTGACGAGCGCTTCGATCTTGTTTTGACCCACGGGCCGCGTGGGGAGTACACTCGCCATCGGCGGCATGAGGAGTGTTGCCGGGCAGTCGTCGAGCTATGGGCGGCGGGGCAAATCCAGGCGGAGCAACTCTGGCTCTTTGCCTACGAGGATGGAGGTCGGACGTTTCTGCCCAAGGTTAGCGAGGGCGTGCACCGGCGCCAGCATCTTACCGCGGGAACGTGGCGGGAAAAATACCGCCTGATCACCGAAGTTTACGGTTTCTCTCCGGAAAGTTGGGAAGCCCGCACTACTCCACGCAGCGAGGGGTTTTGGTGTTTCCAATCACCTCAGTCCGCCGTCGAATTCCTCGAAACCAATCCACCACCACTATGAAAGTTTTAGCTCTTTACGATTACCCGCCTTCCCCGGGGGGCTTGGCTACACAAGGGGACCTCCTGTGCCGCGGCCTGAAGGAAATGGGCGTGGACGTCCATTCCGCGAACTTCGAGTCGCCTCAGGAAAAGGAATGGTACTACAATTGGTTCCAGCCTGATGTCGTTGTCGGCGTGGGATTTTGGGGGCACACGCCACACCTTGTGCAGCATACTCTGCGCTGCGGGATGAAACCGGTGCCGTGGCTCGTCGCCGACGGCTATGTGGCCGCCTATCACGACGCCCTGAATGCTTTGGATCTGATTTTGGTGACCTCGAACTGGGTGAAGGAAACTTACATTCGGGATGGCATCAACGGAGACATCATCGAGGTGCTTCCTGTCGGTTGTGATACCGACAGTTTTATCCCCCGCGATCGCACCGACCCGAAAGTGAGCTCGATCCGCGAGTCGCTCGGAGTGGCCGACGATCAGGTGATGATACTAACCGTGGGTGGCGATGCGACCTCCAAAGGCGCGCAGGAAGTCATGCAGGCCTTGGCGATGATCGATCGGGAGGCACCGGATTGGAAGTATATTTGCAAAGTTTGGCCCCAACCGCGAACCAAGGCACAGAACCTGATCGACCTCCAACTTGCCCACCATTTAGGCATCGATAAAAACGTGACTTACACGGCCAATGTAGTTTCCAGGAATTTCATGCCCTATCTGCTGGCCGCCTGTGATATCTATGCTGCTCCGTCACGATTGGAGGGATTCGGGATGATCCAGGTGGAGGCCAATGCCTGCGGCAAACCGGTCATTGCGATCGACGCGATGGCCTTTTTGGATACGATGGTTCATGGAAAGACCGCTCTGCTCGCCGGGGTTGCCCAGGAAATCAAGATCAGCGAGACAGTGCTCGGGGAGGACCATGGATTTGAAGAGAACCGCCACATCACCCTGCCTTATCTGCGTACCGCGGACTACCGGGCCTCCGTGCCTGACATCGCCGAACATTTGTTAACTCTCATGGGGGACACGGAACTCCGGCAGCGTATGGGAATGGCAGGCCGCGAGCGAGTTGTGGAACTCTTCGACTACCGCAAAGTCGCAAAACGCTTTGTCGAGCTGATGTCCAGTCGCCTTGGCATTGAATGAAAATCACTCCGCTATGTCCACTCACAGCAAACCGATGATAGATCAAGCCAAAAAAGCAGCGCTGGAAGTCCTGTTGCGCAACGCTTCGGGTCCTTTCCATGGCTTGCCGCGCACCGCCGGATGGGGCTACCCCGAACCTTACACGCGCGATCTGATGATTGCCTCGCTGGGCTATTGCGTCAGCGGTGAACCGAAGCTCATGAGAGCTTTGCGACGCACGCTAGAAGCGCTGGCAAAGAACCAGACAACGCGGGGCCACATCCCTTCGCTCGCGCACGATGCCGACGACCGCGGTGCCAGTGATACTACGCCGCTGTTCCTCTTTGGTCTCGGTAACTACCGACGCACCTCCGGCGAACTGGACTTTTTGGACGAGGCGGCACAGAAGGCACTGATCTGGATGCAGTATCAGAGCCCCGACGATCGGATCATGGTGGGCCAGCTCCCGACCAGCGACTGGCGCGACGAACAGTATGTGGCGGGATACGGCTTATATGTAAATGCGATCGTTTATGCCTATCTCGTCGAGTTCGACCAGATCGAAGACGCCCTGACCCTCCGGGGTCTGATGAACCGGCTGGAGGTCATCGGCAAATCAAAAAATCCCCACGTTCACGAAGGTCTGGTCGCACCACACAAGCCCTATTTCTCTCTTTATTCCTACAAGGTGTTCCACAGCCACCGTTTTGATCTCTTAGGCAATTGTCTGGCTATCCTGACGGGAGTCGGTTCGCCGAGCCGCAGCCGCCGTTTGATCTCCTGGGTGGAGGCCGAATGCGAATCGATGCGCAACAGCGGGGATTTAGCAGGGGAGCTGGCTCCGAATCTTTTTCCTTTCATCCTGCCCGAACACCCAGACTGGCAGCCGCGCTATGAGGAATTCAACCAGCCGGGAAACTATCACAATGGCGGCGTTTGGCCGTTTATCTGCGGCTTCCACATCGCTGCGTGCGTGGCAGCTGGAAGGATCGGGCTGGCGAGGCGGAAACTGGAGAGTCTGACAGAATTGGTCAAACCCTGGCATGAGAACGAGGCGGAGTGGGGCTTCAACGAATGGAGCAAGGCGCAAACTGGCAAACCAAGTGGTCGCGACTGGCAGACGTGGTCAGCCGCCATGTATCTTTATGCCGCCACCTGTGTGGAGCGGGAGTGCACTCCCTACTTTGACGAAATCCGCGCCGCCAGCCACAGGGGGAAATCTCATTCCACCACATAAGTGAATTGTAAATTGCCGTGCGAATCACGAGCAAGGGAAGCGTCGGCCCGCATAGCGAGCAAAAACAGGCATCGGCTTGGAAGAACGTGAGAATCCGACGAAGAGAGGCCTCGGAACGAGGAATCGAACGACTCAGAGCCCGCGATGCGCTTCCCCGGGTTCGCGATCTTGAAGTCAGAAAATCCGTTGAACCCTTTCTAGCTACGCCGATTCTCGGATGGCCGATCCATGATCCAGACGGCGAGGGCGGCAACGAACCCTACCGCGACATTCCCGCCATCGGCATGACGACTACGCTGCTGGCTGTACCTGGAGACGGGCCGAAGCGCTTCTTCGCAGTGGTCGGAAAGGACGCTCAGCCTGAGGAATAGCCCAGTTTAATCAGGGTTCGCGGTACCAGGTGGATTGAAGTCAAATTTCACGTCGTTGCCTTCGATTTTTAGCTTTGCGGAAAAGGGCTTGCCGGCCTTCGACTTGAAGCCGTTCAGCACGGCGGTTTCGCCTGAGGTCAGGAGCTTCTTTGCATTCGTCTTAGAGATCTTCTTACCGGCGATTGTTTTCCAGATCACAAACTTGCACCCGTTTTGCCAGTTGCTGCAGCCGTAGCCTTTCTTGGTCTCGCTGATACTTCCCGCGCAGGCCGGACAGATACCCAGCGCGGCTTCGGAACCACCCATTCCTGACGCCGCAGATTTTGAGTCGACCAGTTCGTAGGTGACGGTTCCATCATTTTGCAGGTGGAGTTTTCCAAAAACTGGATTGCCGTCGACCGTCAACAAGTGCGGCGTGAGGGAGGCGCGATTGCGCAATAGTTCAGCGGCCATTCCGGCGTTGATGTCGACACTGAATCCACTGCACTTCAAGACGAAGGTGCACCCATTTTTCCAGCCGGAACAGCCGTAGTATTCACGTCCTTTGATCACCGGCGCAGCACAGAGTGGACACGGCCCAAATCCGCCGTTGGCGACAAGCCCCGCAGCGTCTCCGGTATCGGCATCTGGTCGCAGAATGATTCCACGCACATGGATGATTACGTCCTGCATGAATCGCTCAGGGGAAAACGCGCCGCGCTCCATCTTCTTGAGGTTGGCCTCCCATTCACCGGTCAGCTCGGGCGATTTGAGGCGTTCATCATGTACTAACGCAATGAGATGCCGCCCATTGGTGGTGCTGACAAGGTTCCTCTTCTCTCGAACGATGTATTTGCGAGACAACAGCGTTTCGATGATCTGCGCACGGGTCGCCGCTGTGCCCAGTCCCTTTTCCGCGAGCGCAGCTTTGAGCTCTGCCTCCTCCACCATACGACCGGCAGTTTCCATTGCCTGCAGGAGGGTCGCCTCATTGAAGCGCTGCGGCGGCTTGGTCTGAAGAGCTTTTAATTCTGGCTCGTGCGGGCCGCGTTCGCCCTTCTGAAACGCTGGCATTTGCTGTTGGTTTTCCGCCGCAGTAGCACTGGACTGGGCATTTCTCGATCCAGGTTTCTGAGGCTGCTTGCGATTCATGTGCGGGTACAGTGCCTGCCACCCTTCGTCAATGAGCACGCGCCCGGTTGCTTTAAATGGTTCCGCGTTACTGTTAGCCAGCACCGTGGTCACGCGCTTGCGGCAGGGTGGATAGAACGCCGCGATAAAGCGCGTGACAACTGCCTCGTAGACTTTGCCTTCATCACCGTTCAGCCCTCCAGCTCCCGGCACGATCTCGGTCGGAATAATTGCGTGGTGATCGGAGACATTGGCATCATTCACGAGGCGCTTGGTGAATGCCAGATTGCGCAGATCAAGTCGGTCGATTTCGATCGCCCGCACTGCCTTCAATTTCGCCAACAGCTTGGGGATCCCTGGTTTCATATCGCTCGAAAGATACCGGCTATCGGTTCGCGGATAGGTGAGGTGTTTGCGTTCGTAGAGATTTTGCGCAGCCTTCAACGCACGCGTCGCGGTCATGCCGAAACGCCGATTCATCTCCTTTTGCAGGTCGGTCAAATCATGCAATAGCGGCGGCGGAATTTTTTCCTCCCGACCCTGCACATCTTCGATCACCAGATCCTGTCCGGTGACCTTTTGTAGCACCGCATCGGCCTTAGCTTTCTGCTTAAATTTTCCATTCTGGTGCTTGAACAGAGTTTCTCGATAGCGCGAGTGGACTTCCCAGTAGTCTTCAGGTTTAAAATGCTCGATTTCATGGTCGCGATTCACGATCAGTGCCAGCAATGGCGTCTGCACCCGTCCGATGCTCCAAAGCGAATTATTGCCACCGAACTGTAGAGTGAAAAAACGCGTGCAGTTCATGCCGACGATCCAGTCCGCCTCCGACCGACACCGCGCCGCGTGGAACAAATGGTCGTAGGCGTGACCGTCTGTGAGATGCGCAAAGCCATTGCGGATAGCCTGCGATGTCAACGAACTGATCCACAGCCTCTTGAAAGGCACCCGCGTCGACTGGCTCCAGATCTGAATGTAGCGGAAGATCAATTCTCCTTCTCTCCCGGCATCAGTCGCACAGATTATTTCGTCCGCCCGCTTGAATAATTTTTTGATAGTGTTGAGCTGCTTGCGTGCACCCTCGTCACCAGTTGGCATAAGCTCGAATTTCTCCGGGATGATGGGCAGGACATCGAGGCTCCAGCGCTTGTAGCCGGGATCGTAACCATCGGGTTCTTTCAATCCGATGAGGTGACCAAAAGCCCAGGTCACGATGTAGCCATTGCCTTCCAGGTATCCGTCTTTGCGGCTGGTGGCACGCAATTCTTTCGCGATGTCGCGGGCGACCGATGGCTTCTCTGCTAGTACAACTTTCACTACGTTCCGACCACGCTAGAAAGCTCTGCCCTTCCGCGCCATCGAAATATAGCCTGTTTACCTGCTTTCAAAGTGCTCGAAGTTGACCCGCAGAGGTGCTGGGAGCGTAGTTCTGCTGATAGGGTGCTGTGTTTTCCTTGAAATTGGCCTCAAAATCCTCCCGGATTTTCTTCGCATCTGCCCCGGGGGCGTGTTACCGTCGCCGCTTTTCCAAAATCTGATGGTTATTCCGCAGCAGGGCACCCGGCAAGAGCAGATCGACAAGGCGCAAGTCCTGATCGAAGCGCTCCCTTACATGCAGGGGTTTCGCGGTCAGACGTTTTTGATCAAAGTCGGCGGCAGTGCGATGGAGGATCCTGCGCTGGTTGAAAGCCTGATGCGGGATATCGTTTTCATGGAGGTGATCGGCATCAATCCGGTGATTGTCCATGGTGGAGGGAAAGCGATATCCAGAGCGATGAGCGCGGCTGGTCTGGAAGCGCGCTTTGTGGGTGGGCTGCGCGTTACAGATGAAGCGGCGGTGGCCATTGTGGAGAAAACGTTGTCGCAGAGGATCAATCCGGCGTTGGTGCAGATGCTGACGAAATTTGGTGGCCGCGGTCAGGGCTTCGCTGGGACAGAAGTTTTTATAGGCGAACGATTGCCACCGGTTGTGAACGCAGATGGGACAAAGGCAGATCTTGGATGTGTTGGTAGTGTGGTCGACTTCAATATAACGAAAATCGAGGCGGCGATCGCTGCTGAAGAAGTACCAGTGGTATCGCCCATCGCTAAAGAGGCAATGACCGGTCAGTCGCTCAATGTGAATGCTGATGTAGCAGCTGCAGCGCTTGCAGGCAAATTGGGTGCCGATAAGATCATCTTCATCAGTGATGTACTGGGAGTGATGCGTGATCCTGCGGATCGAAGTTCTTTGATTGCGACGATCACCAGGGCAGAGGCGGATCAACTGATCGAGGATGGCGTGATCTCCGGTGGCATGATTCCTAAAGTGCGTTCGTCACAGGAATGCCTCAACGCAGGAGTTGAGAAAGTGCACTTGATCGACGGACGTATCCAACATTCCCTGTTGCTTGAGATCTTTACCGAGGACGGCATCGGCACCGAGATTGTGCCGTAATTTTGAATTGAACCCAAATTAACCCCAAACACTTTTACGAACCTACTCATGAATGCCAGCTTTGACACATTGATCCCGAACTATGCCCGCCTGCCAATGGTGCCGGTGCGCGGCGAGGGATGCTGGCTATGGGATGCTGATGGTCGACGGTATCTGGATTTTGCTGCGGGCGTGGCGGTGAATACACTGGGCCATTGCCATCCAGTGATGGTGGAGGCACTGCGGGAGCAATCACAGAAGTTGATTCATTGTTCCAACTTGTATTCGATTCAAGAGCAGGCTGAATTGGCACGCTTTCTTACCGATGAAGTGGTTGAAGCTTCAGGAAAGTGCTTTTTTTGCAATAGTGGAGCAGAAGCCAATGAAGCGCTGGTGAAGCTGGCCCGACTCTATGGTAATGCGGCTCCCGATGCCGACGGCGTGCCCAGGTTCGAAGTCCTGACATTCTCTAAGTCGTTTCATGGCCGGACGCTGGCAACGATTGCTGCGACAGAGCAGGAAAAAGTGCGCCAGGGCTTTGCCCCGTACATGCCTGGATTCCGCTATGTGCCTTTCAATGATCCGGCTGCGCTGGCGGCTGCTATTCGCAAGGAAACAGTAGCGTTGTTGGTGGAGCCAGTGCAGGGAGAAGGGGGAATCAATGTGGCAACGCCAGAGTTTCTTCATGCGCTCAAGGATGCGTGTGCCAGGCACGATCTGCTGTTGATGGTCGATGAAATTCAGTGTGGGCTGGGCCGTGTCGGTCATGCTTGCGGATGGAAGGCAGCAGCTGGCGATGCGGTGCCGGATCTGCAACCTGACGCCATCAGCTGGGCCAAGGGACTAGGCGGTGGGTTTCCGATTGGCAGCATTTGGGCCAGCGATCGCCTGGTGACCGGCACTGATCAGAAAGTGAGTGAGCTGCTCAGCCCGGGTAAGCATGGTTCAACCTTCGGCGGTTCACCGCTGGTATCGACACTTGCCCTGGCCGTCCAGCGTGAGGTGAAAGAAAAAGATCTCGCCGGCAATGCGACTGCTTTGGGAGACTACGTGAAGGCTCAGGTCAACAGCTGGGACGACACTTGTATCACAGGTGTGCGTGGACTCGGTTTAATGTTAGGATTTTTACTGCAAGGTGACGCTCCCGAAGGGATGACGCTTAGTGGGTATGTGCAGCAGAAATTGATGGCGTCCGGGCTTCTCGTTGTTCCAGCAGGTGCGGATGTCATTCGCTGGTTGCCTCCACTGAACGTAACGCGTGAAGAGATCGATCAGGGACTGGAGATCATGAGAACGACACTGAAAAAGGACTGATTACCATGGCTGAAGCAAAGAATACTCCACAGCATCTTTTATCGATTGAGCACCTTAGCGAAGTCGAAATAAACCGCTACATCGATCTTGCGATCGAACTCAAACAGCGACGCGCAGAAGACGTTCAGGCAGGGCGTGAACCTATCGCGAAGCAGAATTGGGCGCTCATTTTCAGTAAGTCATCAACTCGGACGCGCGTCAGTTTCGAAGTGGGGATTCGTGAGCTTGGCGGTCGTGCGATGTATTTTTCATCGAGCGATTTGCAACTTGGACGCGGCGAACCGATCAAGGATACAGCCCGCGTGATGGGGCGCATGATTGATGGTGCGATTATCCGGACATATGATCAGAAGGACGTCGAGGAGTTCGCAGAATTCAGCAGAGTGCCAACAATCAATGCGCTGACTGATGAAGAGCATCCTTGCCAGATCCTTGCAGATTTGATGACGATGAAAGAATTGCTCGGCGGTTGGAAGGGGAAGACTGTCAGTTTTCTTGGAGACGGCGACAACAACATGTCGCGTTCTTGGATGTGGGCGGCTGAGCGATGTGGTTTTCGACTTGTGATCGGCGCGCCTAAGGCCTACCAGCCATCGGCCGAGTACCTTGCAAAATTCGCGTCGGGCAACATCGCCTGTGAAGATGATCCGCTGAAAGCCGTGGAGGCCGCAGACGTGCTTTACACGGATGTGTGGGTGAGTATGGGCCAGGAAGAAGAGTCCGCTCAGCGTATCGCAGATTTACAGGCCTATCAGATCAACGATCAACTTTTGAGCGCAGCGAGCGCGAATGCCATCGTGATGCATTGTCTGCCAGCTTACCGTGAAAAGGAGATCACTGAGAAAGTTCTTGAGCAACACGCCGACACCATTTTCCAGGAAGCCGAGAATCGACTGCACGCGCAGAAAGCCGTTCTGGCAATCCTGGGCGGCGCATCTTAGTTGTCTGTGCAGGAAGGAGAAACGCCGAATCGTTCCTCTACGGGCCCACAATACGAGAGCGGCACTCTGCGTAGGCACGTCGAAGTCCTTCGGGGCTTCCTCTTCTCTTCATAGCCGACCAGTAGCCCTAAACTCCCAGCGATCGCTTCAAATGTTCGGCGTTGCCGAGTGTAGCCACAAGGTAAAGTCGATCATTTTCGATCCAGCTCGTCGAACTCCATTCGCCCGTTTGGACGACTGCGCTGGGCGATTGATTTGATGGTGCGCCGGTGAGTGTCTTACCACCGGGCATCGAAAACAGATGCACCAGTTCACCATCGACATCGAAGCAGATGAGGAACGCTTGTTTGCCGTGCCAGTCAATCACTTCGCAGCCGAGACTGGGGAAACTGGCGAGGGCATCGGGGACTTTGTAGTCTGAGTAGCCGTACTTGGTGGCCAACCAATTCTGCACGTTTTCCAGATCTTCAGATTCGTAGTCGAGCAGAAAAAAGCCGTTCAAATAGGAACGCATGTCCTGATGATAAGCAGCGAATGTTACCGGTCCACTGGGAACAAAGCGATTGCTCCACAGAAAGACGGAAGCCCCCAGTATGGCAATGCATGCTGCTAATGCTAGAATGCGCGGCCATTTCCCGGGCTTGCGTTTCTCCGTAGCGGCAGAGACCTTTGCCCCGGTGAGGATGTTAGACCGCAGCTCTGCGGGGATATGAATCTCTCTGAGTTTGTCGCGAAGAGCTGAGGACAAGGCATTTTGTTCATCGAACCATGACTTTAGTTCCGCATCAGATTGGAGCTTCTGCAGTGCATCGCGAAAGCGAGGGTCATCGGCGTCTTCTGTGTCTGGACGGAAAGCCGCGAGGACAAAGCGATTATCGTCGAGGTTCATTGCTGTTTAGACGGTTTGTGAGGATTACGATCAGGGAAATCGATTACGTTCTTGCTTCCTCGTTCACTAGTCATGCCGTCGGCAAGCCTGCGGAACAGGTGTTCGCGGCCACGGGCGATGCGAGACATTACGGTGCCAATTGGGATGTCCAGAACCTCAGCGATTTCTTTGTATGAATGATCCTGTAAATGAAACAGGAGAAGGGGAGCCCGGAACACCTCTTCAAGTTTGTTCAGGGCGTCCAGAACATCGTTGACATCCGCATTGCGAATCGCTTCCGGTGTCACCTGGGGCAGTTCAGCTTCCATCATTTCAATTTCGTAATGAGGGTACCGGGATTCACGTTTTTTGATAGCAAGGAACTCGCGGTGTAGTGTCGTGAACAGCCACGATTTTGCTTTCGAAGCATCTCGTAGCTGATGGCCTTTAGTTGCCCAGATGAAAAATGTTTGTTGAGTGAGATCGCAAGCGGTTGCCTCAGATTTACTCAAACTGTAGGCAAAGCGAAACAGCGGCTGGTAGAATTGATCTACCAGATTCTCAAATATCGCGTGGTCGGTTACAGCTGTCACATGGATGAGTTGAGCCACAATGCTCGATGAAAATGGAGCGGTAAACTCCAGACTTCCCCTTGGGAGTGTTATTGCACGGATGCTATTCCCCAATTTATGGGGAAAAGTGATGTCGCAGGTGTCGAAGGTCGAAATCAGGAAAGAATCGCCCGTATGGGGGCTGCACGGTCTTCAACGCGATGGAATGTCGGTAACCCCGGGAGATCGTAATCGGCATAGGGATCGATGCCCAGAGCGGTGAAGATTGTCGCGAAGAGGTTCCTTTCATCGAACGGATCCTCGCTGACATCGACGCCATTCTTATCGGTCGCACCAACGACAACGCCTGGTTGAATTCCGCAGCCAGCCATCGCCAGACTCCAGGCATTCGGGTAGTGATCACGACCGCGCGCTTCATTGATCCAGGGCGTCCGGCCAAATTCACCCATCACGACCAGCAGGGTATCATCAAGCATGCTGCGATCTTCCAGATCTTTCACCAGCTGGAAGATGATGTTATCCAGGTCTGGTACTACCATCTGATAGATTTCATGATTGAACACGTGGGTGTCCCAGGGCATTCCATTGGCGACCATCACGAATGGCGCACCATCCTCGACTAACGAACGTGCGAGGAGTGCGTGTTGTCCGAACGTTCCCGGCCCGTAGCGGTCGCGATCTTTTTGCGGCAGGCGATCCAGATCAAACAAGTGTGCACAGCTCATCAGCCCACGGACGCGATTATAGACGGAATTGTAGGCTGCTGCGGCGTTACTCTTCGTTTCGTTGGCAAATTTTCGACTGAAGAATCCGCGCAGAGCTTCTCGCGCTTCATGGTCTGCATCGTTGATTGATGCCAGGCGGTCGACATCAGGAATCTTGAATTCACCGCCGACTCTGACGGGCGAATACTCTGCGCCCAGCCATCCTGCCCAGTTGCCGGCTTTGAAGGCCTTGAACTCATTTCCCTCGGGACAGGGATCCAGTAGAATAAAGTTGGGGATCGGTGAATCCAGTTGCCCCAATTGTTGCCCAAGCACAGATCCCAGTGCTGGTCTGGTAAACGGCGGACGCGGATTCGCCCCGCGAGTCATGAGTGAGATCGCCTGCGAGTGCTCGGATTGATTCGTTTTCATCGAGCGGATGATCGCCAGCTTGTCCGCGATGCTAGCGCACTTCGGCATGAGTTCGCTGAAGTGCACACCCGGCAGCTTTGTCGGAATACTTTTGAATGGGCCGCCGGTTGGTCGTCCCGGTTTTGGATCCCAGGTCTCGAACTGGCTGGGACCGCCGCAGAGCCAGAGTAAAATGCAGCGCTTATTCTGTTTTTTGACGGTCTCCGCAAACGCCGGCACCGAGAACAAGCCGCTCCAACTCATAGTGGAAATCGCACCCGCCTTCAGCGCGCCCTCCAGAAATCGTCGACGGTGGAACGTGTGGTCAGGGCCGCCGCAGAATGCAGCCTTTATGTCATCGATAGGTGTCATGGAACAGTGCGAGGGACTATCGACTGCGAGGAAGTTTTACTCAAGAGGAACCTCCCGTAACATGAACGTTTCCAGTTCGCTGTGCTTGAAAAATTCGATATTAAGTGGATGATAGAACGTGCGGTCGTTGTCGAATTTCTCAAAGTTGTCGCTTGGTTGTGTGTTGACCAGGTGTTGTGTTGCTTTGGCAATCTGGATGTTGCCTTCATGCACGACGTTTCCGGACGCGGAGGTCATGCCTCGCTTGCCTTTACCAACCATTGATACTACTCCCACTGTGCGCTCCCCAAATGAAGCACGACCGACCGTTTCTCAAAGACGCGAAAATTTAAAGCCGATCGAGCATGCCCCAGCACCTGCACCACAACCACGGCCGACAGCAAAATCGCAGCCAAAACTACCGTCACTACTCAACGCATTGAAGCGAGATGTTGCGAAGGACTCCAACGCCACAACGAACCAGCGCACGTCTCCAGTTCTGAGCGGCAGCCGTGTTTTGTTTCTGGGGGACTCGTTTGCGATCGGTGCGTTCGGACGCACTTTCGATCAAGCGCTGCGCGATGCAGGTTTCGTGGTATACACATCTGTGGCGGGTGGCGGCACGCCGTATTATTGGTTGAAACAATATCCGCCCGTGTCGATTGATATTGCCTACTGGGAACGCACGCCGACGTCACAGCGCCGACTGCCTGGAATCAGTGCCGTGCCGAAAATTGAAACCCTGATGGCTAGGTGGAAACCTGACATTGTGGTCGTTCAGACTGGAACCAATCTCTACGCTTCACTGCGATCAAAGAAGCGAAGCAAGGCGGCAAACATTCGTGAAGTCGAATCCCTGGTGGATAAGATGTGCCGGGCAGTGACTGCGAACGGTCAGCGACAATTGTTCTGGGTCACGCCTCCTGATTCACACGTGAAGCGATATCCGCAAGCGCTCCAGGACGAGATGCTCAGCATCATGCAGCGCACCGCTGGTCGATATGGAACAGTGTTCAACAGCACTCAGGTCACCAGCTACAACGAGCCGTATCCGCAGTCAGATGGCATTCATCTAGCAGCCCCAGTCTCAAGAAAATGGGGAGAAAAGGCAGCCCGTGCGTTTTTGTCCCGTTTCCAGATTGTCAGATAGAGGGCCACGGGCGAAGGTGAAGTCGTTAAAATCAAGATGCGCCAGGATCGCGATAGTTGCAGCAAAGTAAGATGAAAGAAATGCAAGATCGGAATGATGAACTCGCCAGGATAGGTTCATCAATTGATAGGAAACGCTTCGCGAGAGCACTGGATTTAGCGATAGAAATGATAAGATCAATGCCGAAATCGATCGATCTTCACTTCCATCTATTTGATGCATTGTTTGGTCTGAAACGTTACGTCGAAGCAGAAAGGCATGCGCGAGCAATCGTGCGGCTAAATCCATTGGAGCGAAATGCCCATTTGAACGTTGGCGCTGCGCTGGAAATGCAGCAGAAAAACACGCTGGCGTTGAAGCATTATCGATTGGAACTTGAGTTGAATCCTGAAAGTGTAGGGGCGCACCACAATTGCGGAACCCACTGGGCTCGTAAGCGCCAATGGAAGAGAGCCTGCCCTCTATATCGATGAAGGCCAGACGGAGAAAGCGCTCAATCTTTTTTTGGGAAATGTCAGGATCTTGACCCCGATGATCCTGTTGTTGCACGGAATGTTGCGAGATGCGAAAAAGAGTTGCGCTCTGCTACGAACCGAAAGTCAAAAGGTGGCAGAAAGTGATTTACGGTTTCATGCACTGTCCCCTGCTGGGCTCCAAGAAAAAAAGTGAAGATCGGACTTCACCTGAGGCGATCGTTGTTCATGATAGGGGAATGACAATCGAAGAACTTGCTACATCCGCGAAGAATGATTCGGAGCCGCCTGCTGAGCTATCGCCGGAGAGCAAGGTGCTCTGGTATACTAAGGCAGGTCAGTGGGAGGCTGCGCATGACATTGCGCAGGACATCGAGTCCGCGCTGGGATCCTGGCTGCATGCGCATCTGCATTTGATCGAGGGCGACATTGGCAATGCTGGTTACTGGTATTCCAGAGCTGGGAAAAAGGCAAAGACGCCGGCGCAGATCGGTGCGGAGTGGGACGAGCTCGCTGCTGTCACATTGGCCTGAAACAATCAGTAGAGCTAGAGCGGGATCAGAAATCGGTCGTGTCTTACCTGAACAGTCCATTCGAATGTGGCGTGTGTGGTCGGAAGCTGCCTGCCAGTGCGATTGTGTGCTCCGGTTGCGGTGCAGATGAAAAGACGGGCTTGCGCGAAGATACATGGGATACGGATGCTTCGTCAGAGCTGGGAATCATCGATGAAGAAGGATTCGATTACGATGAATTTATCAAGGAGGAGTTCGATCAGGATGGCGAAACGAAGAAACGTCGATTCCTGCACCCGGTGTGGATCATTGTCGGAGTTCTGCTGGTGATTGCGATGGCGTACGCTGCCTTGCGATTTTGAAGCATGACAGGGAGAGATGTGTATAGTGAGGCGTGAACGTTGATGCAGCGAATTGCGCAGTTGAACTTGATCTTGAGTTGTCGGTGGTGTTGCCAGCGTACAATGAGGAGAAGCTATTGCCCGCGACACTTAAAAGCGTGTTTGCGGCTCTCGAGGCTTGCGGGTTGACAATGACCACGGAAGTGATCGTGGTAGACAACAATTCCAACGACCGCACGGCTGAGATCGCTCGACAGCGCGGTGCCCAGGTGGTGCATGAGCCCAAGAATCAGATCAGCCGTGCACGCAATGCTGGCGGCAATGCGGCGCGGGGAAAGTATCTCCTTTTTCTCGATGCCGATACAGAACTGACGGCGAAATTGTTACAGCGGGCGATGACAAATTTGCGCAATGGCGATTGCTGTGGCGGCGGTGTGCTACTGCGGATGGATCGCGAGGTGTCCTCTGGAATGAAGTGGGCGATCTCGCTGTGGAATGGTATTGCGCTCAAGCTGGGCTTGGCAGCCGGGTGTTTCATTTACTGCCTGCGCGAAGGATTCGAAGCGACTGGAGGCTTCAGCCATGCCGTTTATGCCGGCGAGGAAATCTGGTTTTCCCGGGCACTAAAGCGATGGGGGCGCAAACGTTCGCTGAAGTTCAAAGTGATCTCGGACATCATCATCTCTACTTCCAGTCGTAAACTGGAATGGTTCTCGTCCAGCCAACTGTTGCTACAGACACTCGTATTAGTTCTTTTTCCCTGGGCGGCGTATTCAAGGCGATTGTGTCGCATCTGGTATCATCGGCCAGAAGGGTGAGAGCATTGATTTAGCTGTAACGCGTGCTTGCTATCGCGGCGATTCTTTCACTAAATGGCAACTATGAATCGACGAGACTTCGTGAAAATTGGAGCAGCCAGTGCGGCATTGGCTTCCTCAGTGGGAACTGATGCCTTTGCGCAGGAAGAAGCTGGCAAAAAGCCACGACGTGTCGGGCTGATTGGTGCTGGCTGGTATGGCAAGGCCGACCTGCTGCGCTTGATTCAGGTGGAACCGGTTGAGGTCGTTTCGATGTGTGATGTTGACAGCAAGATGCTGAGTGATGCGGCCGACTTGGTCGCCACAAGACAGAAATCCGGGAAGCGGCCGAAGCTCTACGCTGATTACCGTGAAATGCTGGCACAAAAGGATTTGGACATCGTATTGATTGGATCGCCCGATCACTGGCACGCGTTGCACATGATCGCTGCGGTGGAAGCGGGTGCCGACGTCTACGTGCAGAAGCCGATCAGCCACGATATCGTCGAAGGTCAGGCGATGTTGGCAACCGCCCGCAAGCACAAGGCGGTAGTGCAGGTGGGGACGCAAAGGCGATCGACTCCGCATTTGATCGAGGCTTATGAGAATATTGTGAAAGCTGGGAAGCTGGGCACTGTGGCCTATGCGGAAATCTGTTGCTACTACCACATGCGCAACAACAGCAACCATCCCGATGAGGTGCCGCCTGAGAACTTGAACTTTGATATGTGGACAGGGCCTGCGCCACTTCTGCCGTTCAATCAAATCATGCATCCACGTGGCTGGCGTGCCTTCAATGAATACGGCAATGGCATCGTCGGGGACATGTGCATTCACATGTTGGACACCGTGCGCTGGATGTTGGAACTGGGGATGCCCAGGGCCGTGACATCATCGGGCGGAATCTTGGTGCAGAAAAACACCAAGGCCAATATCTCGGATACGCAGACGGCGATTTTCGACTACGACGACATCAAGGTGCAGTGGACGCACCGGTCCTGGGGGGACGCTCCAGATCCAGAGTATCCCTGGGCATTGTTTCTCTATGGCGACAAAGGGACGTTGAAGGCCAGCGTGAACAAGTATGATTTCATTCCGCGCAGGGGAGGAGGTGAGAAGATCCATAAAGACGTGGTGATGGAGCTGGAAGAATATCCGGAAGACAAAACCGAGAAAGATCTGGAAAAGCACGTTGCCCCGGCAATCCGCGGTCACATGAAGGATTTGCTGGCCTGCATCGATAGCCGCGGCCGACCGGTGGCTGACATCGAAGAGGGATACATTTCTACTACTGCCTGTATACTGGCGAATTTGTCGATGCAGCTCGGCGGTCGCACACTCGTGTGGGATCATGCTGCGGGAAAAGTGGTCGACGATGATGAAGCAAATGCTCTCCTGGCCCGTCCCTACCGGGCACCGTGGATTCATCCAACGCTGGACTCCGTTTAAACCTGATGCAACTGGTCAAAGACGATCCCTGGCTGGAGCCTTACACTGATGCAATTCGTGATCGGAGGCAGCGCTTCGATGATCGATTGCAGCAGCTGACTGATGAAGGCGGATCGCTGGAGGAGTTTGCCAATGGCCATGCTCGGCTAGGCGTACACTATGATGCTGATGCTAAAGGATGGCGATATTGCGAGTGGGCACCACGGGCAGAACAGCTGTGGTTGATTGGAGATTTTAACAACTGGAACAGTGAGAGTCATCCGTTGGCTCGATGTGATGGAGACACCGGAGAATGGGAGATTTTTCTTCCGGATCAAAGTGACGGCAGTCAACAACTTGCCCATCAGCAGAAGCTGAAGGTTCGGGTAAAGGGAGCCAACGGCGTCCACGATCGCATTCCGCCATATTGCCAGCGAGCGGTGCAAGACGAGATGACCGGGGACTTTGCCGCGCAGATCTGGGCACCCGATGAAGCGTATCAATGGACGGACAGGGAATTTTCACCCCAGTCAGTTGCTTCGCCACTAATCTACGAATGCCACGTCGGCATGGCGCAGGAAAAAGAGGGCGTGGGCACCTATGCCGAATTTCGAGAATTGGTTCTGCCGCGCATTGCCTCGCTGGGCTACAACGTGATTCAGATCATGGCAATCCAGGAACATCCTTACTATGGATCGTTCGGCTATCACGTCAGCAATCTTTTCGCGCCTTCATCGCGATTCGGCACGCCAGAGGAATTGAAGCAATTGATCGACGCGGCACATTCCCTGGGAATTGCAGTTTTACTCGATATCGTCCATTCCCATGCGGTCAAGAATTTTGCCGAAGGACTGTCCGAGTTCGATGGCGAAGACGGCCAATACTTTCACACTGGCGAGCGAGGCAGCCACCCCGGCTGGGATTCGCGCCTATACGACTACGGGAAGCCCGAAGTGCAGCGCTTCCTATTGTCGAATTTGCGCTATTGGATCGAAGAATTTCACTTTGACGGCTTCCGCTTCGATGGCGTCACGTCCATGCTCTACTGGCACCATGGCGAAGGCGTTGCGTTTGATCACTACGATAAGTATTTCCGCGAAGGCGTCGAGACTGATGCGATCATTTACTTGCAGATGGCAACGGAGTTGTCGCATCGATTGAAGCCCGGAGCGATTGTGATTGCCGAGGACATGAGTGGTATGCCTGGGCTTTGCAAGCCGATTGCTGACGGCGGCATCGGCTTTGACTACCGCCTCGCAATGGGGATTCCAGACTACTGGATCAAATTGCTGAAGCACTCGGCCGACGAGGAATGGGACATAAACGCTCTTTACGACACACTCAGGAACCGGCGCTATGGCGAGAAGACGATCGCCTATGCAGAGAGTCATGATCAGGCGCTGGTAGGGGACAAGAGCCTGGCGTTTTGGCTGATGGACCAGGAGATGTACTGGAACATGGCTAAGTCGACGCAAAGTGTCGTGATCGATCGCGGCATTGCGCTGCACAAAATGGTAAGGTTAATCACCATCGCCCTCGGTGGGGAAGGTTATCTGACTTTTATAGGCAATGAGTTTGGGCATCCCGAGTGGGTCGACTTCCCACGCGAAGGCAACCACTGGAGTTACAAATACGCTCGCCGACAATGGTCACTGGTCGATAACGAAGAGCTGCGCTATGAGCAATTGAACGCCTTCGACAAAGCGATGATCGAACTGATCAAAGGGCGCGGAATCCTCGATTCTCAAGACATTCAGCAAGTGCACATGGATGCAGTGAATAACGTCGTCGTTTTCAAACGCGGCGATCTCTTGTTCGCCTTCAATTTTCATCCAGAGCATTCCATTCCTGACTACGAGTTCAGCATCTCAGGTCAGGGCGAGTGGAAAGTTCAGCTATGCAGTGACGACAGTCGTTTCGGTGGTTTCGATCGAGTCGACACCACAGTTCCTGTGCGCTCGCTCATGGTCGGTAAGACACCCAGCCTTCGACTCTACTTGCCAAATCGAACTGCCCTTGTTCTATCCGTTTCCGATCGGACGTGATTTCCAGGTGCTGGTGCGTGAGGTGGACTGTGGATAAGTAACCCGTCAACGATTTATGAAGATTGCCCTAATTCTGTTTCTGCTAGCCACGGCGGCTTTAGCTGACGATGTCGATTGGAAACTCCAACCGTTGAAGCACAATGATCCTGACCTGGTGGTCGACCTTGGCGTCGGCCTGTGGGCGTGGCCTTTGCCGATGGACTATGACGATGACGGCGACTACGATCTTGTCGTCTCCTGTCCTGACAAGCCGAGCAACGGTTTCTATTTCTTCGAGAACCCTGGTCAGGATCCGAAGACGAAAATGCCGGTGTTCAAACCCGGCGTCCACATTGGCGAGACCGGACACAATGTGCAGGTCAGCTACGTTGATGGCCAGCCACGCGTGCTGCAGGAAAATTACGAGTTCATCAACTTCAAGATAGACGGCTTTGGTGAGAAGAAGAAGATCTATCCAACTGCGAACGTGCATCAGGGCAAGGGCCGCACTCGCGCCGAGATGTGGCGCTATGTCGATTGGGAAGGCGATGGCGATCAAGACATTATCGCGGGCATCGGTGACTGGTCGGACTACGAGTGGGACCACGCATACGACGCCCAAGGCCGCTGGCAGAATGGTTTGCTGCACGGTTGGATTTATTTGATCAAGAAGAACGGCGCTGACTATTCCGAGCCAGTCAAAATCGAAGCCGGAGGCGCAGCTGTAGACGTCTATGGTTGGCCGAGCCCTAACTTCGCTGACTTCGATGGCGACGGCGATCTCGACTTACTCTGTGGCGAATTTCTCGACGGTTTCACTTACTTCAAAAACATCGGCACCCGCGCTGCGCCAAGTTACGCTGCTGGCTTAAGGCTCGAAGATGCCGCTGGCGAACCGCTGGTGATGCATCTGCAAATGATCACTCCCACCGCGATCGATTGGGACCGTGATGGCGACATTGATCTCATTGTGGGTGACGAAGATGGTCGCGTGGCATTGGTTGAGAATCAGACCGACAAAGGTGTGGAGATCCCTGTATTCGCGCAACCAGTCTACTTCCAGCAACAAGCCGACGAGCTGAAGTTCGGCGCGCTCGCCACTCCTTTCGCGCACGATTGGGACCAGGACGGTGACGAGGACATCGTGTGCGGTAACACCGCAGGAAACATAGCCTTGTTCACAAATCTCGATGGAAAGGGGAGCAAGTGGTCAGCGCCGAAGCTGCTGAAAGCGGATGGCGAAATCTTCCGCGTTTTGGCCGGCCCTAACGGATCCATCCAAGGGCCTGCCGAAGCAAAATGGGGCTACACCACTTTGTCGGTGGCGGATTGGGATGCCGACGGTCGCGACGACATTCTGGTCAACTCTATCTGGCCAAAGCTCAAGCTACTGCGAAACACCGAGTTCGGATTAACGCAGCAACCGTTGCCATTCTGGACGAAAGAAGCGCCGCCCGCCTTCTACTGGTGGCAAACGCTCGCCGAGAATTTGCAAACTCAGTGGCGCACAACACCGTTGGCCATCGACTTCGACGCCGATGGCCAGCTCGATCTCGTCATCCTCGACCAGGAGGGCTACCTCACCTGCCAGAGCCGTGCTCGCGAGGAAACCCGTGTTTTTCTCGATGAGGATCACTCGCCGATCCGTTTGAACCCAAAGACCGCAGGCAGCTCCGGGAGAGTGAAGCTTGCCGTGGTTGATTGGGACGGCGACGGACGACTTGATATTCTCACCAACTCAGAGAATGCCACCTGGTGGCGAAATTGTATTGATGCTGGCGACGGCAAAGTGATTCTGAAGAAGATCGGCAATCTAGCGAAACGCAACGTCGCTGGTCACACGAGCAGTCCTACCGTTTGTGACTTCGACGGCGATGGCAGACCCGACCTCATCGTTGGCTCGGAGAACGGTCGTCTTTACTTTATTAACCATGAGGACTGCGTGTCATTCCCCGCCGAGCAACTTCAAGCGCGCGAGCCAAAGATCACCGAACCGCGTTTTTCCGGTTTTGTCAGCGAGGGCTTTGTCTTCACTAATGCGCCGCACAAAGAATGCCATGCGTCGACTCTTGCGCAGACCTCACGCGGCTTCGTTAGCGCTTGGTTCGGCGGCACGAAAGAGAAAAATCCGGACGTCGAGATCTGGTCGAGTTACCATGACGGCAGCGGTTGGTCAACGCCACGTCCCTGGGCAAGTGGCGTGCAACACAAGGGCTTGCGTTATCCCTGCTGGAACCCGGTGCTGTATCAGGAACCGGGAGATGGGCCGCTGAAGTTGTTCTTTAAAGTCGGGCCGACGCCTCAGGAATGGTGGGGCGAAATGGTCGTCAGTTATGATCGTGGTCGATCGTTCCGTGATCAGCGGCGCCTGCCCGTGGGCATCGATGGCCCAGTGCGATCAAAGCCGCTGCGGCTGCCGGACGGGGCATTGCTTTGCCCTTCCTCGACAGAGCATGACGACGACTGGCGCGTTCACTTTGAAAAGTTGAGCGCTGCTGGTGAGTGGTCACGTTTTGAGCCGGAGGAGCAACCCTTCCAGGTGATCCAGCCGACCTTGCTGGTGCACCCCGGTGGCCGCATTCAAGCACTCTGTCGCTCGAAGCACGGGGTCATCGTCGAGGCTGAATCGACAGACGGAGGAGAGACCTGGGGTCCGCTTGAGAAAGCTGGCTTGCCCAACAACAACTCAGGGATCGAAGCCCTAACATTGCGCGATGGTCGTCATTTACTGCTATACAATCATCTCGGCGCGGCGAGCAAGGAAGGATGGGGGAAACGGCACGCCATTCATCTCGCGATCAGTAATGATGGGAAGACCTGGCGAACCGCCGCAGTGATAGAGAAAGCCCAGGAAGGTGAATTTTCCTACCCGGCGATGATCCAGTCGAGGGACGGACTCGTGCACATGACCTACACCTGGCAGCGCGAGCGAGTACGCCATGTAGTGGTCGATCCGGCGAAGCTGAAATCCGGCGTTGTTTTGACTGAGGAGACGTGGCCGGAGCCGTAGTGGTGACTTTTAGTCGCCGGTCCGCAGGCGCAGATTCATCATGGCGACTAAACTAAATTCACCACAACGCATTACTAGAGCGAAGTCGTGATGTTTTTGAAGCTTTGCTGGTGGGCTTCAACGGCTGTCAGCGTGTTGGGAGACTTTGCTTCAACGGCTTGTTCCAGTACGATGTGCGGGGCCAGTTTCCACTCGCTGAGTTGTTTGAAGAGGCGGTTGTAGTCGATGTCGCCATTCACAGTGAAGATTTCGTTCCATATGCCATCGGTAGATTGGCGCAGGTGAAGTTCGACAATGCGCGAGTGGTAATGCTGGACGGAGTCGAACAGTGCGACTTGCGAATCGCCGCAGCCACGATAGATCCAGTGGGAGTCGAGGCAAAGTTTGACCTTGTCTGGATCGGTTGCTGTCAGCATGTGGTGAAATTCGCGGCCACCGGCGCGCAATTCGGCATCGTGATTGTGGTAGGCCAGTGTCAGTCCTTCGCTGCGCAGCTTTGCTCCAAGTTTATCGAGGTTTCTGGCCTGCTCGCGCAGTTGGGCATCATTTTTGTTTTCGGTTCCGCCCCAGCGGATCGGGCTTGGGTTGGTGACGATGATGCGCGTTCCCAGTTCTTTCGCAGCTATTGCCGTGTCGATGACAGTGTCCATGCTTGTGCTTGCTACTGCGGAATCGTGTAACGTGCTGTTCACATAGATAGAGCGCATTTCCAGCTGATGCTTCTTGAGCAATGGGCCGAGCTCGCGCACTTGCTTCGCTGAATTCCCAATGGGCTCGAATCCTTGAATACCTGTTTGGGCAACCTCGGCCAGTCCGGCATCTACTTCATCCGACCACTGACGGTTTCGTCGCTTGTAGAATGTCGTCCATGGATAGACATTTGTTGCAATGTGAGGAACATTGACGGTTTCTCCAGGATCGCCATTGAGAAGGGAGGCGGAGGCAGCGAAGGCAGATGTCGTAATGAATTGGCGGCGCTTCATAACATACCATCAGTACACATCCAGCGACTGAAAGACAACCAAAGGAAAGCAAAATCGAAGAATCGAAGCGGAAGCCGTTGGCTCCACTTTTCCGTGAGTCTCAATGCTTATTCGCCGAGAATCGTGTCGAGATGGTCGAAGCAAATCTGTGACCAGGTCTCGAGATTCTGGCGGCGATCTGTGAGTTGCTGGCGATCGAAGAATTCCAGCTGAGTGATTGGGCTCTCGTTTGGCTGGACGTTGTCCGAATCCAAGTCGAAAACATGAACGACACCGATGTGGACTTTGCCGACGTCGTTGCTGTCGTCATTGATGAGGGCAACCGTGCGCTGGCGGTAGCCCCCGCTGAGGATGAGTTCCTCGTTGATCTCACGTTCGACGCCTGTGAGATAGGTGTCTTTTTCTATCGACGCCTGTTCGGCGTCTTCGGAATTGATGTGCCCGCCGATGCCTAATGAACCTTTTGCAGCCAGGCGTTTTTCGCCGGACTTACTGCCGCGGACGTAGTGCAGGATGCGACCACTGTGGTGGAAAATCGCATACGGGATGATTTGCTTAAAGCTAGGATCGTCTTCTGCATCGTCGCGCAGAAGAAAGGAATTGTTCGCTGGATCGAGGAATGCGGGCAGGTAGTGCTCAACGTCTCCAGTGAATCCCTGAAAGCTTCCCAGTTCATCGAACAAAGCACGGGGAACAACTAGAACCCTTTCGTCGGCGTATTTTCCCATGACGATTACGATTAGGAGCCCAAACCAGCTGCGGCGAGTGCGGATTCAGGGTTCGATACCTTACCGCGATTCTCTTCCTTAGTCGTGCCGACCAATTCCTCACGGAACTTGGCGATAAAGCTTTCGGTCGGCCAGGCGCAGGCTTCGCCAAAGGCGCAGATGGTGCGGCCATCGATGTTGTAGGCAACGGACTCGAGCGTGTCGACATCCTCAGGCGTGCCTTCGCCGCGGACTATGCGATCTGTGATCTTCTTCATCCACAGTGAACCCTCTCGGCAAGGTGTGCACTGGCCGCAGCTCTCATGTGCGTAAAAGCTGTTAATGTTGTTCAGCACCCAGGCCATGGATCGGCTGTCGTCCATGACGATGACGCCGCCAGATCCCGCCATCGATCCGCAGGCTGCCAGGGTATCAAAGTCCATCGGAATGTCTTCAATGCCGAGTTCGACCATGTCGTCGCCGCGCTTTATTTTGAATTTCTCATCTGCTCGCAACACTTTGGCCGAGCTACCACCTGGAATGACGGCTTTCAATTTGCGCCCTGGTTTGAGGCCGCCGCACATGTCGTGAATGACTTCGCCCAGCGTCACTTTGCCCACCTGGACTTCAAAGTAGCCTGGCTTCTGCACATCGCCGCTGACGCAGAGCAATCGCGTGCCAGTGTTGCGTGGCGTTCCGAGCTTAGCATATTCTTCGCCGCCCATTTCAATGATGTGCTTCACGTGGCAGAGAGATTCCACGTTGTTGACGATGGTCGGATTCATCCACAGGCCTAGCGCCGCAGGGAAGTAGGGCGGCTTGATCCGCGGGTAAGGGCGCTTGCCTTCCAGTGACTCGATCAAACCAGTTTCTTCTCCACAAATGTAAGCGCCAGCGCCACGATGAATGTAGATTTCGAGCTCAAAATCAGTGCCGCAAATTCCCTTGCCGAGGAAGTTTTTCTCGCGCGCTTCGGCGATAGCTTTTTCGAGGATCTGCGCAGCTTCCGGGAATTCCTCGCGAACGTAGATGTAGGCTAGTTTCGCACCAACAGCATAGGCAGCAATGGCCATGCCTTCGATCAGCTGGTGGGGATCCTGGTGCAGGATGTAGCGGTCTTTAAAGGTGCCTGGCTCAGATTCGTCGGCATTGCAGATCAGGTAGACCGGCTTGGTGTTAGTCGGTGGGATGAATGTCCACTTCACTCCGGTGGGGAAACCTGCTCCACCACGACCGCGCAAACCAGAACCCTTTACTTCATTCGTTATGTCCGCCCGCTCCATCTTGAGCGCTTTCTTCAACTGTTCGTAACCACCTTCTCCCATGTACTTGTCGATACTGGGATTCCAGCCGACGCGATCGACGTTGCGGAAGATGAGTCGGTGCTCTTTGGGGTGTGGTTGTTTGCCCTCGAGGTATTGGATGTCGGCCATGTGCAGTAAGTGAAAGCAGTAAGTAAAATGTTGGGATCAGGCTTCGGAGCGATAGTTTTCCACTAGTTTCGCAGCTTCGGCAGGTTTCACCGACTCGTGGAAGTCGTCGTTCACCATGCACACGGGGCCAGTTCCACAACTGGCAAGGCATTCCGCAAATTCGATGCTGAATTTGCCATCCGGGCTCACCGCGATCGGATTCTGGTGCGTCGTGCTGGTGCGGTCGATTTTGGTCGCCTTGCAGAGTGAATCCATTAACTCGTGACTGCCAGCCATGGCACAGGAAAGCGTGCGGCACACGCGGATGTGATATTTACCGGGTGCTGACTGGCGGAATCCCGGATAGAAGGTGACCAGCTCAAGGATATTGATCGGCTCAAGTCCCAACTTTTCGGCGACCCACTTGACACTTTCATCCGACACGTAGCCAAACTCATGCTGCAGCAGGTGGAGGAGGGGAAGGGAAGCCGCACGCTTGTGCTCAGCCGGATAGTGCGAGATCGCCTCGTCGGCTTTCTTATCGAGTTCGGGTGAAATGGTCATGAAAAAATGTTTTGCCTGCTGCTGCGTTCAGAGCTGAAGAGTGAATTCCTGTGAAGGGGGGATCAGGGCTATCGATCACTTTCGCCCATGACGAAGTCGAGACTGCCGAGAATTGCCACGACGTCACTCATCAGATGGTTCGGCAGGAGTTTGGCGAGGATGCTTAGATTGATGAAAGACGGGCTGCGGATCTTCAGGCGGTGCGGGACACCACCGCCCTTGCTGTTGATATAGAAGCCAAGTTCTCCTTTCGGATTCTCAGCGGCAAAGTAGACCTCGCCCTCTGGCGCATCGATTCCCTGAGTCGAAATAATGAAGTGGTGGATCAACTCCTCCATGCTCATCAAGACGCGCTCCTTTTCGGGCAGCGTGCTTTTGTGATCGATTACATTGATCGGGCCACCAGGAATATTGCCCATGATCTGGCGAAGGATACGGACGCTCTGACGCATTTCTTCCATGCGCACAAGGTAGCGATCGTAGCAGTCACCGACTGAGCCAATGATGACGTCAAAGTCGTACTTCTCGTAGTCAAGGTAAGGGTGCGCTTTACGAAGATCATGATCAACTCCTGAGCCGCGCAAATTTGGACCGCTCAGGCCAAAAGCGATGGCGTCTTCCTTGGAGATGACACCGACGTCGCGGGTTCGATCGATGAAAATTTTGTTCCTTGTCAGCAGGGCATCAGATTCTGCCAGTGCCACCTCGAAGTCGTCGCAGAACTTTTTCAGTGCGGCCATGAAGCCCTCTGGAATGTCTCGAATCTGTCCGCCCACTCGGGTGTAGGAAGTGGTGAAGCGAGCGCCTGTGAGTTGCTCACTTAAATTATAAATGATCTCCCGCTGCTGGAAGGTGTAAAGGAATACCGTAAGGGCACCGACGTCCATGGCATAGGCACCAATGCCAAGCAAGTGAGCGGAGATGCGTGCAATCTCGCAGCACATGACGCGGATGGCTTTTCCGCGAGGGGGCAATTCCCATCCCATCAATTTTTCCACCGCACAAGCGTAGGCAACATTGTTCGCCATCGGCGCAAGGTAATCCAGTCGATCCGTGTAGGGAACGAACTGGTTGTATTGCATGTTCTCCGCAATTTTCTCATCGCCACGATGCAGGTATCCGACGTCAGGGATCGCCTTGGTAATCATCTCACCGTCCAGTTCGAGGACAACGCGAAGCACTCCGTGGGTCGCTGGGTGCGACGGGCCCATATTCAATATCAGTTTCTCGCCGACGATGTCGTCGGTTTGCTCCTGATAGGCCTCGACTTGGCTGGCACCACGTGCCGCCGTATCAGGCATCTCAAATTCTCTAACGGTTTTAGCCATGAATTTCCCAGGGAATCACCGCATTTTCAACGGTATTACGAGTATTCTACGCCACTGAAGCAACGGGCAAGCCGAATTTGTGAAAAATTTCACAAAGTCGGGGAATCGTGGGGGATTCTAAGTGAAAAACGGCTCATTGGCCATCGGCATTCTCGTCCGCAGAATCGTCATTTTCCGCCCCCTTGAGCCATTTCCATTGAGGTTCGGCCATGGTTCCCTGTGCTGAGAAGCGAAACAACCGAGAGATCGGGTAGATGAGCACGCCGACTGCCTTGCGCGCCTTGAGCGACGCCTCGAGGCTCACTTGATCGTTCAGGAAGTCGACGCTTCCACTGCCGAGCAGGGTAAAGGCGCCAGTCGAGGACTCGAAATCGTCGGTGATCAGCTGGCCGTTGCGAATTTTGAAATGGCTGGTCGCCTCACGGGCAATGCTGTATCCTACCGGGCGCTTTTTGTAGAGTCTGGCCACGACGGGAGAAAGTGGGCCAAGCAGAGGGATGGCAAAAAGGTTGCCGTCCGTGAGTTTCATTTCACCACTGCCGTCGATACTGGCGGGTTCGGAGCCAACGCCGGAGAAATTGCACAGCAGGTTGAGAGTGCCAGTCGTTTCAAAATCGGGCGTCAGGTGACGCGCCAGTTTTCCAAAATCGACCTGATTGGCAGTCACGGTCGATTTGTAGCCTGGCAAATGGTGGCTGGGAATGGCGATGGATGCGGCAAATTTGCCGTCGAACAGGTTTGCTGTCCCATTGATCTGCGTTCGTGGTCCATCCGCAGTCAACTCGGCTTCGAAATTGGAGAGCGGGAAATCGACGCCAGCAAGCTGAAAGCTGGCTCCATCGGCGGCGCTGGCGATCACTTTGAATGCATCAGGCAGGGAATTGTCAGCAAGTGGAAAGCGACCACCGAAGGCGACCTGTGCCGGCTCTTGCAGTGTCAGGCCTTCGACCGTCGTGTTCGGTGCTGATTTGCCAGTCAGGTTCAATGTTAGAATTCCCTCCTTCAGTTGAAGATTTCCTGAAGCGCCCGAGAAGGAGAGGGGATATCGATCAATTGTGCAGTGAGAATCGCCACGCGAAGTGAGGACGACCGTGAAGTCGCAGTCCTCGATATTGTCCGGAGTGATCGTCCCCCTGATTTGCAAGTTGGGCGGGGAGTCGAACGAATATTTGCTCAGACTCTGGGCCAGAACTGGCGAAAAAATGGCAATCGTCGACACGGGATCGAGCGCACTGGTCAGGCTCTTCAGCGTTAGTTTCTTTTCGGCGATTGACCACGTCGCTTCTGGCTCGAAGGCGGAAGCTTTGTTGCGTTCGATGCGGACGTCTTCGAACACGATTTGCTTCTCGGTCGCAGTGACTTCGGATTCCAGGCGATCAATCTTCTGTCCATTCAAGGTGAAGTCGCGGAGATCGATCTCAGCTTGATGCGCCCACAGCATGCGCGAGTTTCGATTGCGGTGACCTTCCAGTTCGACCTGCACACTGGAGTTGTCTGAGAAGTCCAACTTTGCCAGCCATCTCTTCAGTTCTTCGTTATGCAGGAAGCGGCTGAGGACTCGTGGATCCATGCGCAGGCGGGCATCGTAAAAACTGTCCTCAGGAGTCAGCAGCAAATCGCCGTCCAGTCCGCCAGTCTCGGTATCTTCGATCGACACGTTACGAAAATAGTAGCGATCACCATCAATGTTGAAATCGAATGATCCGCCGAGATGCGTTCCCTGGTATTCAAATGCTTCGCAGCGTGCATTGCCAATGACTTTGAACGGCATGGGTGCTGCGCCTGTGGAGGTAACGACGGATGGGGTATCCCAGAACCATGTGCCACGCGCTGTCAGATCAGGGGGTGCATTGAAGTAGAGATCGCGCGCTTGGAACGAATCATTCAGTGCGCGTAATAGTCGAGGCAGGGCAGCAGAGGAATCGATGTGAAAATCAACCTGTGGCCGGCCAATCTGATAGGCACCCGAAAGGTTGAGTTCGCCCGCTTCGTCATTTAGAATCAAGTGCTGCAAAATCAATTCGCCGCGCTGGAGTTCCATAGCTCCCTTAACGGACTGAACCAAATACTCGCGCTGAGCAATCTGAGAACCGCTGAAGGCAATGGTGCCAGCCAGGGTATCGGCGTCCTGCAGGTCACCATGCACTTCTACATCAACACGAGGCGCCGCACCGCGAAATTCGAATCGTTCGATCGCCTGCGTCACGGAGTATGCGAAGGCCCGCCTTTTCTCAAGCGCCAGTATGCGTTTTCTGATCGCCGATTTACTTTCGCGGAATGCCAGGCTCGATGCTTCATACCCTAACAGTGATCCCTGTAAATTGAAGGCCACTCCGCTCAGCAGTCCACTCGCTCGTGTGATCTCGACGCGATCGTTTTCCATCAGCAACTGCGCGCTGAAGTCACGAATGTTCAGGGTCGCACTGTCCGTGTCATTGGGTTTCAGAGGAAGCGAGAGATCCGCGTTCTTGAAGTCGATCTTGCTGAGGAAATGCTCATTACGCATCAGTTTCCCGAAGTCGATCTCGAGCGAGATTCGATTGATTTTTGCCAGCAGCCGCTTCTGTTTAGGATCGTCGTAGAGAAACACATTGCGTGCGACCAGCCCTTCCATGGGGTCGATCGTCAATTTGCCAATGGTGGCGACGATTCCGTGCTGCGCGAGTTCTTCGATGATCGATTTGCGCCAGCGTTTAGTGAATCCGCGATCGTAGGCGTAAAATGCTGCCCAGGCACTGCCCGCGAGGGCAACCAGAGTGATCGCAAAAATCACCAGCCGCAGGTTCTGCCGCGCTTTGACATTGCTGAACAATCGCGCTCTCGCCCTCGTGTAGGAGGACGTGTCTGGATCTTGACTGGCGGGCACTGGCAACGGCATCACCCGCAGCCTAGCACAGCCTGTCAGTCTCAACCAGTGCCAGTCAGAGCTTGCGGCTCCTGGCAGGCCCAGCAAATCTCAAAATTGCCTGGAATCTTCTCGCCACACTTGCTGCATTGCCAATCGTCACTTGTGAGATCAGATTGTCCGGTGACCAGCGGTTGAAGGATCGCCAACGCTCGGTCGTAGTCGTCGTCATTCAGGACGCATAGCATCGGAAAGAAAAGGGGAACTGGAATTTCTGTGACAAAGGTAACAAGATCCCGATTCCGCATCAGCGTCGCAATGCCATGTTCCTCAAGGATCGATTGAAAAAATCCCACCTTGGTGAAATCTCTGTCGCAGTAGATCTCCTTCATACTATGAGAGTGGCGGTTGACGGACGCGGTGGCAAGTGAATCTCAACCAGTGTTGGCCACTACTTTCGGCTCCTGACAGACCCAGCAGCCTTCAGTTTCATCGGTAATTTGAGCACGGAAGTAAGAAGCAAAGAGTTGCGCCGAGCGTAAATTATCAAAAATACGGAAAATTCGGTCATTCTGATGTCTTCATTCAGTGAATATGCTGCCTCAATCGGTTTCCTAACTGTAAATAATCGCGAGTTTTCCAATTTTTGTGTTCCTCTGCGGCATTCCTTGTTCCATTTGTTCTATCATGAATCAGTCGTTTTTCGCCCGCGCCCTTGTGACTACTGGGGCCATCCTAACCACTATGGCGTGTCCGTTGCCCGTTTCTGCGGCGGCACCTCAAGTGGTGCTTAAAGAGATCTATCAGGATCAAAAGCTAGTGAAACCAGTGCAGCAGGCGATCGTTCCTGATGGTTCGAATCGGAGGTTTCTACTTCAGCAGACGGGGGAGATCTACATCTTGCCAGCGGATGAAACGTCTGCGGAACGCGAAATCTTTCTCGATATTTCGGATCGTTCGCTGGCAGCGCGCGATGGAGAATTCGAAGAAGGTCTGCTGAATATTAGTTTTCATCCGCAATTCAAAGAGAACCGCAAATTTTACATTTATTACTCGCAGCAGAATCCCAAGCGCAGCGTCGTCAGTGAAATGCTGGTTTCTCAGGACAATCCATCGAAAGCTGATCTGTCCAGCGAGCGCATTCTGATGGAGGTGCCGCAGCCGTTTTGGAATCATAACTCAGGAAATATGGCATTCGGCCCGGAGGGCTATCTCTACATCTGCTTAGGTGATGGCGGGAAAGGAAATGACCCGCATCAACTGGCGCAGAATCTCTGGGTGCTCAATGGCAAAATCTTGAGAATCGATGTCGATGGCCGCTCCGGCGCGTTGGCTTATCGGATCCCTGACGACAATCCATTTGTCCGCAAGCCCGGGCAACCCGAGCAGGGCATTCGTCCCGAGATCTGGTGCTATGGCATGCGTAATCCGTGGGGCATTTACTTTGAGCCTGGCAATGATCGATTCTGGGTTGCTGACGTTGGTCAGGCCATCTGGGAGGAAGTCAACATCATCGAGAAAGGTGGCAACTATGGTTGGAATTATCGTGAAGGAGATGCGGCCTTCAGCTTGCGCACGGATGCGCCGCCCGAGGAAGTTCGTCTCATCGATCCAATTCATGCATACGATCATACGCAGGGTATCAGCATCACTGGCGGCGTCGTTTATCGCGGAGAGAAAATGCCTGAGCTGAAGGGCTACTACATCTACGGCGACTGGGGATCAGGCAATATCTGGGCGCTTAAATACGCCGATGGAAAGGTCGCTGAGAACACGTTGATAGTGGAAGGAAATCCAGGTGTCTGTAAACCAACTGCGTTTAATGAAGACGAGAACCACGAGATCCTCGTCCTGTCTTACAATGCTAAAATTTTTCGCATGGCAACTGCAGCAACTGCCGAGGCTGCGAGCTCGACACCTGAGGTACAGTTAGATCCAACGAAGGTAACGGCATTGGTAGGACTTCCTGGAGCATCCGCAGATGCCTGGCCGCAGTATAATGGCGCAAACTCTAACAGAACGACTGCTGGCACCATAGGCTCAGCCAAGTGGCCAGCCAGTGGCCCCAGGCAACTCTGGAAGACGAAGGTCAACACGGGGTTTAGTTCTTTTGTCGTCACGGGTGATCAAGTTTTCACCACCGTGAAGCGTGAAGTCGAAGGCATCGACTACGAAACGATTATCGCGCTGGACGCGGACAGCGGCAAGCAACAGTGGGCTTACCCAATGGGGCTGACACGCTATGACGGCGGTGGCGATTCTGGCGCATCAGGCAACAAAGGCGGTGACGGCCCACGCTCGACTCCTGCCGTAAGTGACGGACACGTCTTTGCCATTGATGGCGCACTTAACATTGCCTGCGTTGAGGCTGCCAATGGAAAAGCTGTGTGGACGCACTCCATTGCTAAAGACTTTGGCGGCAAAAACATCAAGTGGATGAATGCGGCTTGTCCGCTGATCGAAGGCGATGCCGTCTACGTGATCGGTGGAGGAAAAGGTGAGAGCATCCTCTGCTTCGACAAGAAGACAGGTGATGTGCGATGGAAAAAGCATGACTACACCCTGACGCACGCGACGCCGATCGCGGCAACGATTCATGGTAAGCGTCAGGTCATCTTTTTTGCTCGCGAGGGTCTTGTTTCGCTCGATCCTCAAAGTGGAGATGAACTGTGGTTCTTTGAGTTTCTTTTCCGGACATCGACAGCGGCAGCTCCAGTCGTCTGGAACGATATCGTCTATTGTTCTGCTGGCTACGGAGTGGGCGCTGGTGCGTGCAAGATCGTGAAAGATGGCAGCGGCTTCAAAGCGGAAGAACTGTGGCGCAAGGAAGGCGACCTGCCAAACCACTGGAGCACTCCTGTTTGCAAGGATGGATTTCTCTATGGAATGTTCAGCTTCAAGGAATACGGCGACGGCCCGTTGAAGTGCGTCGATATCCGTAATGGCGAAGTGAAATGGTCTGAAGATGGCTATGGCCCAGGCAATGTGATCTTAGTCGGAAATCATGTAGTCGCACTCAGTGACAGCGGAGAGATCGCACTGGTGGAGGCAACGCCTGAGAGCTATAACGAAATCTCGCGCTCAGACGTTCTTGATGGAAAGTGCTGGTCGACTCCGGTTTTTGCGAATGGTCGCATTTACGCGCGCAGCACCGAGGAAGGTGTTTGCATTGATGTGAATTGAGTTCGCAAGCCTGGAGCGTGATTGGCAGGAATCGTGTGTCGATTGAGTTGATCGCAAACGTGAGGTCCGAAATCTCCATTGACTGGCGTCGGGCAGAATGACATTTTCCTCTTTCAGGTGTGACAGATGGGCCTCGACACATCGCATCCTCGCTACCAGTCTCACTATCTATGGTGCAGAATGTGCTTCAGAACGAGATGATCCTGGCTTCAGCGGGAGCAGGAAAAACGTACCAGCTGACTGACCGCTATGTCGCGCTGATGGCGCGCGGAGTTGAACCTGAGCGGATCATTGCGCTGACGTTTACGAGAAAGGCGGCGGGGGAATTTTTTGATTCGATTCTGGTGAAACTGGCGCGTGCAGCGGCATCCGTATCGAGTGCGCAGAAATTGGCGTCCAGCGTGCAGATGCCAGATCTCACGCAATCGGATTTTCAAGCAATGCTGCACAAGTTAACCTGTCGCTTGCATTTGCTTTCTCTAGGGACGCTGGACGGATTCTTTGCCAGCATCATCCGCAGCTTTCCTTTTGAATTTGGTCTGGGAGGTGGATTCGAAATCCTGGACGAGCACATGATCGCCCTTGAGAAGGGGAGAGTTTACGGACAAGTATTTCAGCGCTCGCGAACGCGGCAGCAGGAACAGCGGGATTTTCTGGAGGCGTTCAAGCTTGCGACATTTGGCAGTGAGGAAAGTACACTGCTGCGTGATCTGAACAGTTTTATTGATGATCACCATGAAGTCTATCTGGGAGCGCCAGGGGCAGCTCAATGGGGAAACCCACAGACCATCTGGCCGGAGGGGTGCCCGTGGCTGGACGGTGGCGCTGCGCCTGCGGTTGATCTAGCTGTCGAGGTCACAGCGCTGCGCGATGCCCTGGACTTTGAGAAGATGAACCAGAAACAACTCGGCAGGTGGGATGAATTCATCGATGAGATCACCTTGCTATCGCCGGGGGTTCCATTGCCTCCCGCAGTGAGCTATTTACTGCCGAAGTTGCTGGAATCCTATTCTGAGATGGGCACTGGCGAGGCGAGTATCACCGTTTTCAAAAAGCAGGCATTAAGTGAGGACGCTTGCGCCTCTCTCTGTCGCATCGTGCGCACGATTGTGGGTAGAGAGATCGAGAATAAACTGCGGCAGACACGCGGAATCTGGATGGTGCTGAATCAGTATGAACAAGTTTACAGCCGCATGGTGCGGCGACGCGGCAAGCTGACGTTCTATGATCTGCAGCTGATTCTAGGCGGTGGAGAATGTCTGGAGCACAATCGTCCGCTGCTGACGCAACGACCAGATGCACAGGATCGACTGCGCATCGACTATCGACTCGACACGCGTTATGACCACTGGTTGCTCGATGAGTTTCAAGACACCAGTTACCTGCAGTGGAGTGTGATTGAGAATTTGATCGATGAAGCAGTGCAGGATCTTTCCGGGCAGCGCAGCCTGTTCCAAGTGGGCGATCTTAAGCAGGCGATCTACGCGTGGCGAGGTGGGGACGTTACGCTTTTCGATGACATCCGTGATCACTACAATCGCACTGGAGAAGAAGACAGAATCGTCGAACGTCCGCTGAATGATTCCTGGCGCTCTGGCCCTGCTGTCATTGAAATGGTGAACGCAGTATTTGGAAATAATGATATGCTCAGCTATCTGTTTCCGCAGAAGACGGTGGATCGCTGGCGCTGGGGAAAACACGTTTCCAGGCATCCGGATCTCACGGGTTTCGCCTGCTTCCTGCAGCCCACCACTGATGCGTTTAGACAGTCTGCCGATGAGCAAAAGGATCGCCGTCTGGACTTAATGTTAGAGATCCTGCGAGAAGTGGATCCAGTCAGTCGCGGACTTTCGTGTGCCGTGTTGGTGCAGACCAACAAAATGGGGCATGAGGTGGTCGACTGGATTCGAGCGCATAGTGACATTCCAGTCAGCAGTGAATCGATCGTTCGCATCGCTGAGGACAATCCCGCGAACGCAGCACTGCTGGACTTGTTGCAGTTTGCTGCGCACCCAGGAGACACATTCGCCTGGCAGCACCTGATGATGACGCCTTTCGGGAAAAAATTGCGTGAGCCCGAATGGACGCAGGATCGG
>JBNMNB010000053.1:0-35936 GCA_051270635.1 Verrucomicrobiales bacterium
TGGGCGTGTAACTGAAGGTTCCCGCAACATCTGCCGTCGCGTTCAATTGCGTGCCGTCCACCATCGTTCCATACGTGATGTTCGATGGAGAACTCCAGGTGATCTCAGGAACCAGTCGGTCAACCACAGGCAGTGATGCCGCCTCCAGAGCCCGTATGAGCTCTGGCATGATCACCGTGTCGGAGCCCAGCGTATTGGGATGCAACTTATCATAGAAATAACTATCCCAAGTATCAGGATCGACATTGAATAGGTTGATCCAGTTTGGGTAGTGATCGATCAGCAACAGTCCGCGCTCCTCAGCCACATCGCGGTAGATTTGATAATAATCCTCGATGTCAGGGCGGCTCACCAGATGTGGCCCGCCTGGGTTATTCATCGTCATCAAAATGATTTCGATATCCGGCTTGAATGCCAGATACTCGTCAATGATGAAGTTGAGATTGTCTTCCGACTCCTGAAGCGAAAGTTGGTAAGGCAAATAGGCGTCGTTGATCGAATACTCGATGAACACGACATCAGGAACGGGTAAAGTTTCGAGAATAAGAGGAAGCGCCCAGCGCTTGCCACTGAGGTGCTCATAAAGGGGATGATCCCAATCCGGATGATCAGAGCCTGCGGCTCCCACTCCCCGGTTCCACAGGCTGACGTTGTTCGGATCAATCGCCTGCGCTTTCAGCCAGGTCTGCAACTCAACCGGCCAGCCAGGCGCAGAAGCCGTCAAACTCGTGCCCATTGTCACAATCCGCCTGAATTCACCGTCCCTTATCGCATTCAAAAATCGAATGCTCTGCCCGAACGCTGAAGTCTGATACAATTGCGTCCAGATTATGACCACCCCCAGCAAGATGGTACGTACCAACCAGTAATTCCTATTCACTTTGCTTTAGTCTACCGTTAATTATCGATCCCATTACAAATATCTAGATAGCACCTTCCTCATGTGCAATCACTTTTGATTCAAATTCCTCATTGCAATTTAAGCTCACTGCCTCGAAAAATCTCAACAAAAATGTCCCTGCTTTTAATTCCAATATGGCAAGCCATCCCATTTTTCATCCGACGTTTCATGGGAAGTTAACGAGAGTTTCGGAACTGCTGAAAGAAGCGCCTGATTCGGTTCATATTTGTAACGCTAAAGGCCTCACTCCGTTGCACGTTGCATGCAGTCGAGGACAACACAGGGTTGCGCGGCTGTTGCGCGGCTGTTGCTCGACAGCGGAGCGAAAATTTCGCCATCGGACGACTCCAATATCTGGCCACCTCTGGTCTACGCATGCTACCGTGGTCACATTGAGACCGCAAAAATTCTTATCGAATACGGAGCAGGAACAACCGAGAATGACGGCAACCCCATCCACTATGCAGGCCAGCGCAAACATCGGATCTGTCAGCTACTTGTGCAAAATCGTGCCATAGATGATCTGATTTCTCCAGAAAATGCACTGGCACTGGCATTGTTTCGCGCCGCCTACAGCTATGATTACAAGGCAGTTGAGGAGATACTCTCCAGCGAGCCCGAACTCGTCCATTTCCGTGACCGCCACAAACGCATCGCCCTGCATGAAACATGCACGCACGGAGATACGAGAACCGTAAAAGTTCTATTGCGTTTTGGCGCAAATAATTCCGCTGTGGATGACCGTGGCCAAACACCGCTCGATCGGGCCAATGCCCACCGCCAACATAGGATCGCCCAGCTTCTCGCGAACAACTGAACATTCCCCCTTCTCCTGTCAGGAAGAGGACTGGAGCAAGGGAACGATCTCTTCCAGGTCAGTTACGGCGCGGAAGGCATCGGTCGCGCAATTGTTTTTCAGCAACGCAATCAACGGATCCCAGAAGCCGGTGCCATCGGGAAGTGGACAATTGTAGATCAGGACAGGCTTTCCTTCCATCAATGGGTCACCGTGTGCGTGAAACATCAACAATGCCAGAAGCTCCTGAACCGTCCCAGCTCCGCCTGGCATAATGACGAAGGCATCAGAATTCTCAATCATGACCTCCATGCGGGTATAAATATCGTCGCGCAGCCAGAAGCTTGCCAGTCCTTCAGGCAATCCTTCGATTTCGATAATGTGCGGGACATTGGAACCTGCAGCCCAGCCGCCACTGGTCACTGTCCCCTCCACTACGGCTCCCATGATACCGGACTTACCCGCGCCAGAGACACATCCGATACCACTTTCCGCCAGCATTACCCCCAACCTCCTGCCATCTGCTATGAATTTTTCGTTCGTCGTAGTTGCGGAACAGAAGACGCAGGCATTCATTTCGATAGTCGCAGGACGCGGCGTCTCATAGGATTCTGTATCTGCTCCACTATTGGACACCACTTCGCGACCGGGATCAGGTACATGGCAAAAACTCAATTGATCCAGAAGCGCCACAGCATTCTCTGGCGAGGTCGCGTTCAACAGATAATCACCGTGCTTCTGGCTGATCGTCCCCATCGATTGAAGATGCGTCAGCACACTCAGCAGCCCATCCCAGGAATTATCTGAATTCAGCAGAATGGTGGGTTTGTTAGCTAAGTTTTTATCCAGTGTCTGGTAGCCTACAAAGACAGAAATTGCTTTGAACATGTCCTCGATCGTCGGTCGGGGAGTAAACAAAAACGCATCGGATCGTATGATTTTTGCTTCAATGTTACTCAGCGTGATCTTCTGATCGCCATTGGCATTGTTGATATCCCAACCGGTGAGAAACAATAGGTAGAGAAGTTCGGCACGCGTAGAGCGCGCAGGATCGTTGTCACCGGTGATCGTTCCAGACAGTCGAATATTGGGCATAAAAAAGAAAGGGGGGCAGAATCTCTCGCAGCGCCTGGCGCGAGCGAAGGGGCCTACGGTGCCACGGATTCGATATCATGCAATAGCGGCATCATCATTGCCCCTCCCGCGATTCCCGCAATCGAGACAGAAGTCCCGACCATCTTCTCTTTGAAGCGCAGTTACTGACAGCCAGACTGATGGCGCGGCGCTCGCCGACAAGAACCACCAGCTTCTTGCCCCGGGTCAGACCAGTATAGAGCAGGTTTCTCTGCAGCATCACATAGTGCTGGTTGCTCATCGGTATAATCACCGCAGAAAACTCAGAGCCCTGGGACTTGTGAATCGTGATGGCATACGCCAGTCGAATTTCGTCAAGCTCGCCAGGTTCATAGACAGCCCTTCGCCCATCATCAAAACGGATCACCACACGGACGGGTTCCGTTTCGATCTCAGATATGCGGCCGATATCACCATTGAATACCTCCTTGTCGTAGTTATTGCGCATCTGAATCACCTTGTCACCGACACGGAACTTTTGACCAAAGCGCTCAACTTCATACTTCAATTCAGACGGCGGATTCAATGCGGCCTGGAGAATCGCGTTCAAATTCGATGTCCCCAAGTGAGAGCGATTCATCGGGCTCAGCACTTGCACGTCTCGAATCGGATCAAAGCCAAACTTGTCAGGAATCCGATCGCGCACTAGCCGCACGATCGTCTTGATAGTCTGATCAGGATCCTCACATTCGGCAAAATAAAAATCACTGGCCGCTCCTCGCAAATTTTCAAGTGGTGGAAGATGACCAGCGTTGATTGCATGCGCTGCCGTAATAATCTGGCTCTCACTGGCCTGTCGGAAGATCTCAGTCAAGCGAACGACTGGAACCGTCCCGCTGGCAATAGTATCCCCCAGAACATTGCCCGGCCCGACTGATGGTAATTGATCAGTGTCCCCCACCAGCAACAGATGCGCCTCTGGCGGCAAGGCATCAAGGAAATGAAACATCAGCCGCACATCGACCATGGATGTTTCGTCCAGAACAAAAAAATCACCCTTCAGTGGGCTGCCCTGCTTCTTTGCGAATCCTTGTGAAGGCTGATACTCCAGAAGTCGATGAATCGTCAGTGCGTCTCGTCCCGTTGTTTCGGTCATCCGCTTGGCTGCGCGCCCGGTCGGTGCGGCCAGCGATATGCGTACGTCCTTGGCTGCCAGGATTTCGAGAATGGCATTTACAATCGTTGTTTTCCCCACGCCCGGGCCTCCAGTGATGACTAGCACTCGATGGCGCAACGCCTCGCCAATTGCCTGCCGCTGGCTGGCCGCGAAGGTCATTGTTGACCGTTGTTCTGCCCATGCGACAGCGCGATCAACCTCGATCACTGGATGCTCCGCAGCCCGACTGGCAAGACTGCGCAACCGCGCGGCTACACTTTTCTCCGCATGGTGCAACGCTGGCAGAAAAACGACCGCTTCATCATCGATCGACTCCACAACAAGGTCTCCTTTCCCCGTCAGCTGGCCCATCACTACTGTCACACGCTCACCCTGCACTTGAAGCAACTCGATCGCCCGCTCCGTCAGGACATTCACAGGCAGGCAACAATGACCGTCATCAGATGCCGACTTCAACGCATGGAAAATTCCAGCACGCACTCGCTCCTCCGCATCCACCGCGATGCCCATGCTCTGCGCCATCGTATCAGACGTCTTGAAGCCGATGCCATAAATGTCCTCCGCCAGGCGGTAAGGATTTTCTTCGATGAGCCTGACAGAATCATCACCGTATGTTTGATAGATCCGCACCGCGCGGCCAGTGCCCAATCCATGCTCGTGCAGGAACACCATGATCTCCCGCACCCGCTTCTGATTTTCCCAGGCGGCCTTGATTTCTTTGCGACGCTTTGTCCCAATGCCATCGACTTCTTCGAGCCGAGCGGAAGCATGATCAATGATGTCGAATACCTCTTTGCCAAATTTTTTCACCAAGCGTTTCGCATACGCAGGTCCAATGCCATCAATCAAGCCACTTCCAAGATAGCGCTCGATTCCGACCACCGAATCCGGCTCAATCGTGTGAATGGATGAAGCTTTAAACTGCCTGCCATACTGCGCATTGTTCACCCATTCGCCCTGCGCTTCGATGCCTTCTCCTGGTTGCACCGAGGCAACACGTCCCGTCACCGTCAGTGGTTCCATTCGCTTGCCAGCACTTACCTTGAGGACAGCATAGCCAGATTCCTCGTCATGAAATGTGACGCGTTCCACTGTGCCCTTGAGCACTTCGATTGATTGAGGATGTCCCATCGAAACCTGACAAAGAGACAACTGTAATCGCAGAATACCCACAATGGGAAGCATCGATCCCTGCTCTGCCACATTTTCGAGTTCAGAATTCCAAGATTGTCGACTACGCTTCCAGCATGAAGCTTCTGTTACTGATCCCCCTCTTTCTTTGCTGCGCTGGCAACTTGCTCGCTGCCGATCAACTCACCCCAGCGTCAGCCCCTGCATTGAAGGAATTGATTGGCCCAACTGCCGAAGAACAGAACTGGCTGCAAATCCCATGGGAAACGGATCTTAATACCGCCCTCGATAAAGCAAGGTCTACGCAACGACCGATCTTCCTGTGGGAAATGGACGGACATCCGCTCGGCTGCACATGAAACAATGGCGTTGCGGACCGTGAGTTCGTCTTTGGCAATGATGCTGTAAAGAAGCTGATCACCGAAAAATTCGTCCCTCTGGCAATGGACGATTTCTACATGCGGCGTCAAAATGATCCTGCGGGAGAGTTCTTTCGCAAGGTTGCCGATCAGGGCCCTCGCAAGGGGGCCGATGGCGCGACCCGCCAGGGGCGCTACGCTTTTACTACATCGGGTGTTCTGTTAGGCTACAACAACAACCGTGGTCCTGAACGCATGCTTATCATGCTGAACGGAGCGCTGGAGAAAATGGCGACGCTACCGTCCGCAGTGGAGCCTCACGACCCTTCGATCACCCATAGCGACGAACGCTACCACCGCGCCCCTCCCGAAGGAGGAGCTGTCATCAAAGTGTTCACTCGAGTTCTTGAGGAATCGTCCAGCGATCCTACTGGCTTCCAGCGGTGTTCTGCAGAAGGTGAAGAATCAGACAACTTTCGCCAGCGCGGCTTCGGTGCCGCCATTGACCATCTCTGGATTCAAAGAGAGGAGATCGACGCCCTTGCCCAACTGACAAGCTCCGGGGCAACGTTCACACTACCCGGCCCATTGATGGCCCGCATCGTTCGCTTCCACTTGACCGACAACACTCGCGGCGAACCACCACACTGGGCAAAAAACGAGATCCATCGCAGTAATTGGAAATGCACTCCAGACACTAACAAAAACACAACTGCGATCACCGGTGACATCCACCTTGAAACTGCCGACGGCGAAAGAGGATTCGAGGGAACAGCACTCGGTAACTTCAGCATAGAGGAAGGAAAACTTACACGTTTTGATCTTATTGTGCTGGGAGATTTCTGGGGAGACGGACGCTACACGAAAGGTGCACGCCGCGGAAAAAATCCGATTGGCATTTCTCTGACACTACCATCCACACTGACCGCAGCCGACAAAATCCCGCCACAAGGCGCGCGCTGGCTGGAGGGCTACTACAAAGCTATCAATTGACCACAGCTTTCACGTGCCTTCTACTTCCTGCAAACGAACGCAATATCATGCTTCGGATTGATGCTCAATCGTTCAGCTTCGTTGCCTGCTTCGTCATAGAGATCGACGACCTCAACTTCCTGAAAGCTGCCTTCGAGTTTCTCTACGACATCCAGCCCATAGTCTCGGAAGTGACCGTTGTGAGATAGATCAGAAAACGTGACGGTTTCCTGACGCCTCCAGTTTCCGGGAATCGTAATGACAACGATGCCGCCGGGTGCCAGTATGCGATGCATTTCTTTGAATGCGGAAGCATCATCCTCCACGTGTTCGACGACATGGTTGCTCAGAACACAATCGAACAATCCATCAGCATACGTCAGTTTTTGCACATCTTCACCAGGATAGTCGACGTCTTCGAGGAAAAAATCCGTGGTCTTGTAATCGCATTCTGACGCTTCGATCAGTGGAAATAAAATCGGTTCCGGGGCAAAATGCAGCAATTTGAAGCCTTTCGGAAACTCTGCGAATATTCTTTTATAGAGCAGGGACAGGCCACGATGCCTCTTGCGACTATCGCAATTGGGACAGGCCGAACTCCAGGTGATCGCCAGCTCATTGGACAGATGAACGAAACGTGGCACTTCTGTTTCACAAACATTGCAGTAATATCTCAAGTCTGTCCCTCTCGAGGCAATCCAATTGGAACTTTGACACCGCAGGTAGTTGATAGATGCGCGAAATCCCGCACGACGCAAGCGACTCAACGATCCACGCACGATCGCAATCGGACCGAGCTGATGCGCGGTTCGAAACGCGCCTGGATTGATCGAGGTAGTGGTCTTCATTCGTTAGTGACCGCATACCATGGCAGCATCAGCAGGCAAAGTGAAATCGACTTGCCCGTGTTCCCTACTCAGATTCTTTTCCTGGAGCTTCGAATGTCCAACGCAATTTCTTATCACTGACGTTCCACACGCGCAGAGTGCTGCTCTGGTCACCAGCGACGATCAGACGTCCGTGAGCGTCGGATTTTGATCGATGCGTATAGGCATCGGGGCCGCCTAGTTTTTCCTGATTGATGCGCACAGTAGCATCACCTGAGCTGGCAAGAAATGAGCCAGTGGCGCCGAGAAAATCTACTGACGTCACTTCTTTGCCAAATCCCTGTTCAGTCTTAATTTGTTTACGTCCATCAAAGTCCCAGAGCTTGATCACTTGGTCTCCACCCGCACTGGCCAGAACAAGCCCATCGGCCCGCCATGCAACATCGAGAACATGGGATGTGTGCCCTTCGAAAGCAGCTATCTCATTACCTTCTTTAGCATCAAAGATTCTCACGAATCGGTCGGTGGAGGCACAAGCAATGTGACGCCCGTCAGGCGAAAATTCGATCCCGACGATAGTGTCGCTGTGTGCTTCCGTATTCTCAAAGACCAGCGCGCCATCCGCGACTTTCCACAGTTTCAACTCGCCACTGCGTGAAGGTGAGCCACCACCAGTCGCGAGAAACTGTCCCGAAGGATCAAATGCAACAGCCGTGACTCGATCGGCAAATTGCTTATGATCCCTGCCATCGCCAATCGCGCGTTCGACTCCCCAGTCAGGTGCTGCGTCCCAGTGCAGGATCGTTTTGTTTGCTCCCGCCGAAAGGATACTGTCGCCTGCAACCAGTAACCGATCCACGGCTGCTCGGTGTCCGACAATCTGTGTCAGCGGCGTTCCATTCAATGCCCAAGTATTGATCTGCTGTCCATCGCCGCCTGCGATAATTGCTGTGCCGTCTGCGGAAAACGCGACACTGTTCCACGCTTTTTCCGCTTCCGTGGCCGCCTTCTTCGCTGCTTCCAGCGTCGCAGCCGCTTCTTTCACTGCGCCTTCTGCGGCAGCAAAGTCTGATTCTGTCTGAATGCTTTCTTCAGCAGCACGGGACGTCAACCGCACTCCCAGCTCTGCATTTTGTCTGGCGCTAGTGACTGCATCTTCTGCTTTTGCAACCTCTCCGTCCGCATTATCGAATGCCGTTTTTGCCTTCTTTTTATCTTCATCGTTTCCCGTAATCTGAGTTGCCTGCGAGTCCACATCCGCAGCCGCACGGGCAACCCTTTTACGCATGAGATCGGACTGCGCCACGGCTAATGCAGCAGCAGCAGCTTTCGACTTGTCCCCTTCCTCTTTCAACCTTTTCGCCGCTTCGTCCAGTCGCTTTTTCCGTTCTTCAGATGCTGTTTTCGCAATGTTAGATATCAACTCCGCGTCGATGACTCCAGCGTGCGATCGCTCGTCTCCCTTGATCTCCGCAAGCATGGCACCATCCTCAACATTCCACAGTTTCAGCACGGGGCCACCTGCAGTGACCAGCTGCTTACCATCAGGCGATATCGCGATCGCTCTGACTGGAGACCCATGCTCCAATTTGCGCAGCTCTTTGCCTTCATCAAGATTCCACAATCTCACCGAATTATCTTCCGCTCCAGTGGCCAGCAGCGAGCCATGATTCGCCAGGCAATGCACCGCGCCGGTGTGCCCGGCGAGTTCAACGGCTGGAGTAATAGTAGCACCGTCAGTGAATGGCCAAGTCCGCACAAGATGATCGCTGTGCGCGGTCACGAGCAGAGTGCCCTCTTTCGCCAAAACCATGGCTTCAATGGCCGCAGGCGTCGTCACTTTCACTTCTTCCGCATCGCCTTCGGCAGGGCGAACGCGAATCGTAGCATCTGCTGAGGCAGTAACAATGAAGTCACCTGCCTGCGAAAACAAGGCTCCGGTCACGGCGCCATCGTGAATTTTTGCTTCACGCTTTTCCTCAGGATTGTCCAACACCCAGGTGCGCACGTTCCCTGCCGCATCACCCGTGATCACACGCTTGCCGGCCGCATTGGAGTTCAGGGCTGTGACCACTTCCGGCAGCGCCGCAATGTTGTTGCGCAGCGATTGCGACGGCTTACTCCAGATCTTCACCTCTCGAAAACCGCCTGACGCCACTTTGCCGTCAGGCCCAATGGTCAGCGACTGCACCAGATCTCGATGCGCCGCATGCGCGGACTCAAAGTTTTTTTCCGCGACCAGTGCCGGATCCTCAAGCAGTGAGTCCAATACGCCGCGCGCGAGATCGTAGCGGTGGATTTGATTGCCCCGTCCTGCCACAGCTGAGCGACCATCAGGAGCCATGGCCAAATTGTAAATCGGTTGTTTTGCTCCTTTTACCGGAAACCAGATTTCTGGCGCTTCGACGAATGCTGCAGCCTCACCCTTTGCTCCCTGATCGATCCAAAGTTTCAACAGGCCTAGTTCATCGGACGTCAGTGGCACTGCGTTCGATTTATTGCCATCTGGTGGCATAATCGGATCATCCTGATGGGCGGCGAGAATCATTAGCAGGCTGTCCGCTCCATTCTCTGGAATCACAGCAGGCCCTTCGCTACCACCCTTTAAGATGGCCTGCGGGCTTTCTAAATTCAATTTCCCCTTGGCTTTGCTGGCATTGTGACAGGCGATGCAATTGGCCTTCAGCATCGGGAATATTTCCTTCGCAAAATCGACGGGCTCTGGATGCTCGATGGCAGAAATAGCAGCAACGGCAATCGAACCATCGACAGGCGCTGCTGCGTCGCTGACTGCCGGATCAGCACCGGCTGTAGTTGCCAGTCCCAGTGAGGTAAGTGTTGCCAGCAGCTGAGGTGAACGAAGAAATTTACTCATAGGAAAAAATGCGATGCATCGAGCCTAGCCATCGACGCGAATTTTCAATGTGCGCGAAACCATCAGTTCCTCGCCATTCAGTTTCAGTTTAGCATCAACACGCAGTTCCTTATCACCAGGAGTGGTGTCCTTTCCTGCGGAGATGATCAGTTTTGCTTCACTCGAATCCTTTGCAATCGAGACCGGTTGCAAGCTGAGACCCTTCGCCGCATCGGTCGTTGCCGCAGTGATCTCGATCGCTTCATTGAAGCCGAACAATCGCTCGACTTGCAAGGGCAATTCAACCTGCGCCTCAGGTTTCACGGATTGCTGCGGCAGCTCAGGCAGACGCACAGGTGCTGATGCGATGCGGATCCTAATCGGCTGCGACAGAGAATGAAATCGGCGCTCTTGCGGCTTTGCCCGTTCCTTCGCCTGATTCCAGATAGTCACTGACTCGGCTTGCAATTTTTTGGCTGCTTCCAGTGCTTTCGCTTTCTCGTCGCGAGTGATCGCGGTTTTCTCCAACGCTTGCTGTTTCTCCGCCTTCTGCTTCTCGGCCGTGTCGGCGGTCAATGTGTCTTCACCAATCTTCGCAAGTTCATCATTCAAGGTATCACATTGCTCCCCTGCCGCCTTGTGCTCACTGTCAATCTTCGCGACCACCGCATCGCATTCATTCTTGGCCGCTTCCGCCCGCAGTTCAGCTTCCAGATTCGCGCGGTAATGGAGCACTCCCGTTGCTTGTGCAAAAATCGTATACTCACCGGGCTTAAACTCGTTGCCATCCTTCTTTGCAAAATCGAGCACGAGCTTGGTCTCTTTAGCGTTGTTGTCGATCTGGCTGTTGATCGGCTTCTTTAAGCCGGGCAGACCGATCGGTTGAATCGTCGCATTGTCCTTGAGATTATCGCGCCTGGTCAGCTGCAGAGGAATCTCCAGTTTTCCTGCAAGCGATGTCGCATAGACCTTGTCCTCAGCCGGGCTCAGCACCACCGGAGCCTGTTCGGTTCCCGAAACCGCGAGGGGCACGTCAGCATTAAGTCGGGCACTGGTGAATTCCTGCTTCCAGTTGCCCACGCCCCACAATAACGAGGCCCCATATGCCGATCGCGTGACCTTCTTCCCCGTAAGGTCGCCAGTGCCAGCTACATTCATCTGCCCGACGAAATCGGCTGCATCAGAGTTTGCAGTTAATGTTAGAGTTGACTCATTGGCTCCAGCTGGAATGGCACAAGCTTGCGCCTTCACGCCGGTGGGCAGGTTCTCAACATTGATCTCGATCGGCCCATTAAATCCGTCTCGCCGATGCGCTATCACTTTCAGCTGGCGCGAACCACCGCGGCGCAGATAGGGAGTTGCGCGAGACATTTGATCGCCTTCGTCCGTAAACTGCTGCACCCCAACAATGAGAGAAAAGTCCGGCTGGGGTTCGCGTATCACGAGACGATAAACGTGGCGTGGATCTTCGCCGCTGAATTGCTCACGCACCATTACTCGGTAACGGGCATCAGCATCGGCAGTGAATGTGCCTCGCGCATCACGAGACCTTCCGGGAAAGATGTGTGCGCCTGCTTTCTCGTCAAGATCGTCGCTTTCCAGAACGGTCTTAGCGTCCTCTTTCCCTTCGCCATCCCATGTGATTTTCTGCACGACGAGAAACGGATCGGTTGCATCCCCGAGCCGCTCTGAAAAGACTTCTATCCAGTAGACTTGTCCCTTCCTCCCATCGAACTCGAACCAATCATTGTCGCTTGCAGGGAAAAATTGACCTCCGACTTCGCAGGGAACGCTGATCAATTGCGCATTCTCTGTGCTATTGTTAGGTTCCCGTTCCAGCGCAACAGGAGCCTGTGCAAGTGCCAGATGCGCGGGGCGATGCGCCCATTTCACATGCACGCCGGTTCCCTTCACTGCAACAGCCGCGATTGCACGGGAAAGTAATCCGTCCGACTCCTTCGGCACATCAATCTCGATCTCTTTTCGTTCGATGGGCAGGCCGTCAATCAACACATTAGCCACTGGCTCGCCACCAGGAAGATTTCTGCCAAAAACGGTGAAACGTTCACGTTTTCCGGGCGTCCCGGAGGGAGGAAGAATGTAATCGATGTGCGCGCCACGGTTCAGCAGAAGTCGATAGAAGTAGTGGCTTCCGCCTTTGAATTGAAAATCATGCACGGCAACAAAATAATCACCAGCTGCAGGAGCCGTAAAATCAAGGAATGGATCACGCCCATCACTATCGCGATCGCGTAGCAGCTCAACGCCGGATGCATCACTTAACACAAGTGTCGCATCCATTTTTGAATCAAGCCGATCCGCCGTGCACTCGACAAATACCCGCTGCCCAGCAGTGGCAGTGAACTTGTAAACATCGAGAGCATCCGCATCTGCGGTGCCATTGACGAATGTGTCGAAGGGCAGCGAAACAGCTGATTCAGCAGTCTGATGCGCGCCGGCCTCAGTCATCTGCGGAAGGGCGCTGACTTCAAATGGCCTTGCATTGGACAATCCAAATTTGCCAGTCACTCGCACCTCATAGAAATCGGCAGGCACGTCATCCGCAATCGTAATTTTGAAGCGATTGCCTTCAAGATGCTCACCAGTGATTCCCGGGTGAGTGAACAGGAGGTTCTTCAACTCATCGAGATCCTGACCGTCCATCGAGACCTCAGTCGTTGTACCCGACTGCCCACCAGAAGGCGACACAGCATCGATCTGCAGCGATGCGAGTTGGGCATTGGCGCTTGCACTTAGCGCCAGCGTGATGAGGATCTGTCGAAGGAATTTCATGCGGGATTCTGAAATGCTGTCAGCGGACGCTCTCCAGGAATTTATCAATGGTTAAACAAGAACTCCTTGGTGTTGATCAGCGCCCAGAGAATGTCTTCAAATGCTTCTTGTTCAGGGTTCGGAGGAACTACTGGAGTCGGCGGAGTTTCGCCCTCCTTTTTCGGTGACTCTTCAGCCACTATTGCTGGCGCTGCCGCAGCTGCTTCGGCTGCTGCTTTTCCCTGTGCGCGTTTGCGCTCAATATAGGTCATGGCCACTTGCAGTTCTCTTTGATCAGGCTCTCGCGAAAATGCGCGCTGGTAAAGCTGCTGAATCTTCGCCTCAGTCGCGGCCTGCTCTCCCTTGGCGAGACTCGCCGCGCGGCCGTTCACATTCGACAACTTGTCTTGAATGCCTTTCGAGTTCAGCAGGTGCAGGCTTTGGGCCAGGTTCGCATCCTGCTGGCGCTCACACTCACAGGCACTATCGTTTTCCGGACGGCCGAACACCGTCAGGAAGTAGGAACTGCTATTAAAACTATCGTCGGGCAATTGCACTGCACGAGTTTGAGCGGGCAGGCCAGCGAACTTGGTGGAAATACCAGTCATGCCATCGATGGCATCCAGCAGAACTTCAGCAGTGAGTCGCTTCGGGTAGTAGCGTGAGTAGTTTTGCTTATCGCCTGCATTGTAATCGTTGGGCACGGCACTGAGCTGATAGATCTGAGAACTGCAGATCGTGCGCACCAGTTGTTTCAAATCGAATCCAGAGGCGATGAAATTCTGCGCAAGCGCATTCAGCAGCTCTGGATTGGTAGCGGGATTGGTGACACGCATATCATCCTCCGGCTCGACCAGCCCCCGTCCTAGAAAATGCTTCCAGTAGCGATTCACTAACATGTGCGCAAAAAAATCATTATCCTTTGCGCCCATCCATGCGGCGAGTTCTTTGCGCGGGTCTTCGTATTTCGAAAGCGGAACAGGATCTGCGCCCAGTGGTGTTGGCTTAACCATTTCGCTGGTCTTCGGATTCTTGTCCTGAGCAATGCCCGGGCGATGAAAAACAATTTCTTCCTCCGGTTGTTCGCCCGGTTTCCGGCCGACCTGTGAGAAAAAGGCTGAGAATCCGTAATAGTCTCGCTGGCTCCACTTTTCGTACGGATGGTGGTGGCACTCGGCGCATTGCAGACGCACGCCGAGGAACACTTGCGCCACATCTTGAAGCTGCTCCTTCCGATCACGCACGATGCGATACCACGCGACCGGTGGATGCTGCCCAGCGTCGCCCGTAGCCGTGATGATGTCAGATGCGAATTCATTGAACGGCTTGTTCTTGTGCAGGCTCTCACGAATCCAAGAATGAAAAGCATACGTCCCCCGCGTGTAGGTGCCCGTTTTGCGCTTGTTGCGCAGGATGGCGCTCCACTTGTTGGCGAAGTAATCGGCATAATCGTTGCTGTCGATCAACGAGTCGAGCCACTTGGAACGCTTGTCCGGATCAGTGCTCGTGAGAAAGGCGCTAGTCTCCTCGGGAGTGGGCAGGCGCCCGGCGACATCAATCGCAGTGCGACGGAGGAAAGTTGAATCATCGCACACATCGGATGGCGGCAGCCCCAGTTGCAGAAGTTTTGTAAAGACCAGCTCATCGATGAAATTCCTGGGCTCAGGCAGTCCCTCTACGGGGGCTCCGAGCGGGATCATTGCCTGGAAAACATCGACGAATTCCTGGAAGCGGATCATCACTGAGATGTCGCCCGTTGTGTCCGCAATATCGACTCGTCCGCCCGCTGAAACTTCCGCCATCTCCTTCTGATTCGATTCGAAGCCAGCGATGCGCGTAATATCACGGGTGCTGCCATCGCTGTAGAATGCGGTGACCGCCAGCTGCTGCATTGCCTCTGGAAACAAAACGCGCTGCTTTGGAAAAACTTCGATACGTTCGACAACGGGATCGGACTTTTCGCCGTAGCGTGTCCCCTGCTCGATCCAGCGCACGATTGCCTGGTATTCGGGAGATCCGACGGTGAATTTTTCACCACCGCCGTGAGGCAGGACACCAGCACCTTTGAGAAGTAACAGGCTATGCTCAGGTGACGCCGGGAAAATGCGACGGCCGCGGGATTCTTTGACCAGCCATTCGTAGTCTTCCGTTGGCTCAAATCCTAACAATGACAGACGAAAACCGTTTTGACCGCCGGACTTGCCGTGGCAACCACCACCGTTGCAGCCAAATTTCGTGAACAAGGGGACGATCTCGTTGGGAAAGTTGACCGGCAGTGGTGTTTCGATCTGCGCAACTTTCAACTTGGTTTGAGCTGAAATAATATTTCCGCTTATTGTCCTCGCGGTAACTACCACTTCTCCATTGGAAACAGGCGTCACTTCGCCGTTCTCCGCAATCTGAACGATTCCCTCAGGCGCAGTGGAAAAGGTGACTTGGTGCGTGTAATCGATAGGCTTATCACTCCCTTTTAGATTAGCTGAGACTACAAGCTGCTGAGAAGCGTCGGGGCCACGTAGAACAGTGCCATTACCATCAATTCCTCCTGCAAAAATGGCGAGCGAATCGAGCTCTTTCGAATACTTTGCAGTGGCGATACTAACAGTGAACGAAACACTGATCGCGGTGAAGAGGATACTTCGGATAATAGACATAACTAAACGAGTTCTTGGATCGGCTGCACATTATCATCGACGAGGTACTGCGGACGGCCGGTGAGATCCGGCACGGTGGTCGTCGAGGCATTGATACCCATGTTGTGATACAGGGTTGAAAAAATTTCGGGGAAAGTAACTGGACGATCTTCTGCTTCTCCTCCCAGGCGATCGGTCGAACCAATGAATTGGCCAGATTTCATGCCGCCACCTGCCAGCAACGCAGTGGAAACTCTAGGCCAGTGGTCGCGACCTCCTTCCTTGTTGATTTTGGGACTACGGCCAAATTCTCCCCATGCGATGACGGTAGTGTCCTCAAGCATCCCCCGCTGATCCAGATCTTCAATCAACGCACTCAAGGCTTGATCAAAGTCGGGCATATTTTCCTTTGCCCGCTTAAATGTGCTGCCGTGCCAGTCCCAGAATGAATAACTGAGCGTCACCACGCGCACTCCGGCTTCGACAAGTCGGCGAGCCAGCAGGAATTGTTCATTCAATCGCGGAGCGGCATCACCCTGTTCCTTGTCGGTGCCTTTGCCATAGCGTTCTCGAAGTTTTGAATCTTCCGAGGAAAGATCAAGCGCGGTGAGCAGCTTGTCCGATGTCAGGATGTCGAATGCCTGAGTTTGAAAAGCATCGAGCCCTTGCATCAAACCGCTGCTATCGACATCTCGGCGGAAGTGATCGAAGCTAGCAAGTAATTTCTTGCGGTCGGACAAGCGATCGCCGGTGATGCCATTCAGCGCCATGTCAGACTTCACATCACCCATCGGCATGAAAGGTTTATGACCGACTCCGAGAAAGCTGGAATGGCCAAAATTGTAAGGCCGGTGGCGCATTTTCGGCGACAGATTGACGTAGGACGAAAGCGTGGGGTTTGGCGATCCCTGAAGGCTGGAAATGACAGAACCAAACTCCGGCCAACCACCGGGTGGGTTGCGCTCGTTGAGTCGCCCGGTCATGCACTGGAATGATTCGTGTCGATCTTTGGCACCCACCATCGAGCGAATAATCGATAGCTTGTCTGCCATCTTTGCAAGGCGTGGCAGGTGCTCGCAAAATTGCATGCCCGGGACATTGGTGGAAATCGGCCGGAATTCGCCGCGAATTTCCACCGGCGCGTTCATCTTGATATCATACATGTCCTGATGCGGTGGCCCGCCAGGAAGATACACCATGATGACCGCTTTGTTAGAGCTGCCGATCTTATTCGCTGCCTCCGCCTGGAACAACTGCGACATCGACATGCCGCCCAGTCCGAGCCCACCGATCTTCAAGAAATTCCGCCGGGAAATTCCGTCACAAAAAGATGCGTTGGTATTTGATGGAATGGTGAGCATTTAATTTACGTCGGACAGCGCAGGGCTTGATTGCGCTTTTAGTTCTGAGCCGTGTTTCTTGTTCAAATGGCTCCGCAGAGCGGAGCACTTTGGAGCACTGCGTTCCAATTCCCCCATCCTCACACTAACTCCTTCATGGGCTCAATTCCCTGATCCACCAGATACCTCGGCCGTCCCGCGAGATCGGGGACGGTCGCTGACTTCACATCGATGCCCATTTGGTGATAGAGCGTGGCGAAGACTTCCTGAAACTCGACTGGGCGATCGCTGGCTTCGCCGCCGAGGCGGTCGGTGGCACCGATGACCTGGCCGGTGTTCATGCCGCCGCCAGCTAACAGGGCGCAGGAGACATTGGGCCAATGGTCACGGCCTCCCTGGGCATTGATGGTGGGCGTGCGACCGAATTCTCCCCAGACAACGACCGATACATCTTTGTCGAGCCCTCGGTCATGCAGATCCTGCACAAGGGTTGAGACACCTTGATCGAGAAGGGGAAAATCGGTGCGTGACCGACCAAAGGTGTTGCCGTGCCAGTCCCAGCGGGAGAAGCCAAGCGTCACGCAACGGGCACCCGCTTCCACAAGCCGACGCGCCATGAGAAATTGGTCGAGCCGCTTCCATGGGCCGTCAGCGGTGAGTTTTTCGGTGCCCTTGCCGTAGCGGTCGCGCAGCTTCGGGTCTTCGTCATCGAGGTTGAGGGCATTGGCGAGCTGTGACGATGTGAGGACACCGAATGCCTGCTCGGTGAAGGCGTCCATACCATGCATCATGCCCGAGGAGTCGACGTCACGGCGAAACTGGTCGAAACTGCCGAGCAATGCCCTGCGGTCACCGAGTCGATCGGTGGTGATGCCATTGAGCACCATGTCTGAGCTGCCGCCGCCGTTGGGTTGAAAAGCACTGTGTGCGGGGCCAAGAAATCCGACTTGCCCGGGATCGCCCCATGGCTTGTGGCCGGTCTTGGGTGAAAGTCCAACGAACGGCGGAATGGCGTCGTTGACCTGGCCCTGAAGTTTTGACAGCGCAGCACCGATACTGGGCCAGCCACCAGCGGGCGCATTGCGCGGGCTGCGACCGGTGAAACATTGATACGTATCGTGCCCACCGTGCGCGCCGACCATCGAGCGAATGATCGCCAGCTTGTCCGTGATCTTTGCCATTTGCGGGAAAAGCTCACAGATCTCGATGCCCGGAACATTGGTCTTGATCGGCTTGAACTCGCCCCGGATCTCGGAAGGCGCGTTCATTTTGAGATCAAACATGTCCTGATGCGGCGGACCACCTGCCAGAAAAATCATGATCACCGCCTTGTGATTCAACTTCGAGGGCGGTTGGTCCATGCCAAGAGTCGCTGCCTCAGCGCGGAAAATACCCGGCATCGCCAGGCCGCCAAGGCCCAGTGCGCCGATGGACAGGAAGCTCCGCCGCGACATGCCGTCACAGAAGCGCTCCCCGGAATTCCCAAGGATCGTCAGCATAGATTCAAAGTGTGAGGTTTTTCAGCTGCCAACGATGGTTTCATCGGCCTGCTTTCGTGTGGGAATGTGCCCACCGGGGGGATGGAACAATATAAGTCCCGAACATGTTTCTGCCAAAGGAAACGCAGGGACGACAGCGCCAGCACTGGACATACTTCGGCAATATTCGGCCAATCCCCGGTCGTTAACCCTGCCATTGCGGCATTTCTTGCAGTATAAATACGAATATTCAATCCCTGTACGCTCGGCATCACAGCGCAAAGATCGGGCGCATGGCACTGATAAATTGAACTTTTTCACCGAAACGGGTTCTGAGCTGAAAGCGCGCGACTTTGAATACCTCCCCATCATCCCCAAGCTTCCCGACGATAACGGACCGATCAGCCGGTCACTTGTTTTCGCCTGATGCCGAGATGTGGAAGGTGAATCGCGTCTGCACTGGTCTGCTATTCGGGCCGGCAGCGGTGTTGCTCCAGATCGCCCATCCACGCGTGGCCCAGGGAGTGGCAGATCACAGTGACTTTCGCAGCGATGCCATGGGCAGACTGCGGCGCACCTTGAGCACGGTGAATCGCATTGCATTCGGCACGCTTGCGGATGCAGAACGCATGCAGGATCACTTGGCGCAGGTGCATGGCAGGGTTAAAGGGAGAACGTCTGAGGGAATGCCCGGAGCCCGTGGCTACTCGGCCTTTGAGCCCGAGCTCCTGCTGTGGGTGCTGGCGACGTTGATCGATGCCTCAATCAAAGGTCACGAGTGGGTCTGGGGGTCGCTGAATGAGACGCGGCGGCAGAATCTCTATGCGGACTTCCGATTGTTTGGAACTTACTTCGGCCTGGCGGAAGATTTCGGCCCCACGGACTACTCGGACTTTGCCGACTACTTCAATGAAATGCTGGCCAGCGACGTGCTCGGCAGTCACCCACTGAGTGCCGAAGTGGCAGCGGCAGTGGTGCGCCCACAACAGCCACTACGTGATCGCCTGCTGGGCAGCGTTGTCGACTTTCTGCCGATCGAGACCGTGCCCGCTTCGATCCGCGAGCGCCTTGGTCTTCGCTCGACTGGATGGACCCGCTGCCGGCTGAGATGGTTGCAAGTTGTGGCACCACTGGCGTTCAAATTCCTGCCAGATCGGCTGCGCCTCTACCCCGAGGCCTACGCCGCAGAACGCATTCTGAAACGGGAAAAAAAATTCCTGGGCGACAGCAAAGACAGCTGAGACGCAATTTCGTTCAATAATCTCACAGAAAGCGATCAGATCCCGTTGACCCGGTTCCATGCCTAAGGTAACTTGTGAGTATCTTGCTCCCCATCCGGTGAATCATACTGCTCGTATACTTATCGCCCATCACAATGGCGTTGCCTGGCTTCGAATCGAAGGCCGCGGCTCGTTTCAAAATTCCTGTGAGTTGCGGAATTACGCAGACCATCGGCTAGCCGAGGGTGATCAGGTGCTATTGGTGGATCTGGAAGAGTGCGAATACATGGATTCTACATTCATGGGCACGCTGACTGGGATCGCCTGTCGGCTGGAAGCAGGCGCGGTGGACGCGGATCTTGCAGTCCCTCAAATCCCGAGGATGGAGATCGTCAATCCCAGCGCCCGCGCGAAGGAGCTGCTGGAGAATCTGGGACTGGACGAAATTTTGATCACCCATAAGGGAACCGAGCCGGTAAACGGGATGGACTGGGCATGTATGCGCGGCGTGATGGCGGAGCAATTGTTCCCGGAAGCATTTGAAGACGCGGGGGAGATGAAGCGCAAAAAAGCGGAGTGCATGCTGGAAGCACACAAGGCACTAGCGGCAACGAGCAGCCAGAATGACGTGCGATTCCGCGATGTTATCTGTCTGGTGGAGAGGGAGTTGGAAAAGGCACACCCTTGAGATTGGCCCATCCAGCAACCATTTTGAAACGGTGCCGCCCCAGCTACTCAAAGTGCTGGCTTTGCCCTCAAGTCAATCGACAATGACGCCAGAATTCCTCGGCACTCTCGTTCTGGCGACACTGGTAACCATTTGGTTGATCATGTGGAAGCAACGCGGAGGACAGCTGGAGAAACTCGCGAAACGGCAGCAAGAATTTGAGGGAGAAGAGACACGTCTGTTCGACTTCCTGCACGAGTTGGGCGAATCTCTCTACGAAGACCAGCCGGTGCCAAAAATCCAGCGACGCATTGTCGACGGCATGCGCAAAGTCGTTTCTGCCCAGCGCGGTGGCTGCCTCTACGTCGTCGATCAAACTGGTAAACTCGTCCCGGCCTATGTGTCGAAGGACTGCGTGCCACTGATTCCGATTCCCGAGGAAATAGCAGCTCAGCACGCGACCAATGACAAATCCGTCAGCAGCCATATCAAGTTGCAGACCATTGCCGAAGGCGAAGGCATGCTGGGGCGCAGCGTCGCGACGCGGGAGTTCGAGCGCATCGAGGACATCGCCACTGAACCTGAGTTGCATAATTACCCGCACCTCCTTTCAGATCAACGAGATGTCGGCGCCATGGTCGCACCGCTCTACTACGGTGACAAGCCGCTGGGAGTGATGGCAGTGATGGGAAATGGATCCAACGGCGGCTTTTCTTCGCACGATTTTGAAGTGTTCAAGTCAGCCGCAGAGCAATCAGCATTTGCCTTCGGCAGCGCCCTGGTGCACCAGGAAGTTCTGGGAAAACGCCGCATCGAAGACGAGCTGAAATCCGCGCGCGAGATTCAAAAGGTGCTACTGCCCTCGAAGCCCCCCGCCTTCACCGGATGGAAATTTGCCGGAACCAATGTGCCAGCGAGCGTGGTCAGCGGCGACTACTACGACTACATCAAAGTAGACAAGGAACACCTCGGGGTCGTGATCGCCGATGTCTCGGGAAAGGGAATTCCGGCCTCTCTGGTGATGGCCACCTGCCGGGGACTCGTCCGCATGAATGCACGCGGTGAAGCATCGCCCGGCGAGACATTGAAAAAGGTCAACCGCTTCATCTTTGGCGACATGCGCGAAGATATGTTCATCAGCATGGCCTACTGCGTCCTGACCCATGAAGGGCAAGTGGTTCTAACCCGGGCAGGGCATGATCCGCCATTACTGTTTCGTAAGGAAACCGGAAAAATCGAACGACTCAAACCCGGCGGCCTGGCAGTCGGCATCGACAAAGGAACCGTGTTTGACCGAGTGACCAAAGAAATGACCCTGCAGATGGAAGCGGGCGATTGCCTGCTCCTCTACACCGACGGGGCCACAGATGCGATCGACTCTAAAGGGAGGGAAGAATTCTCACTCGATCAGCTCGAGAAATGCTTTGCGTCCGCAGCGGCGGCAGCCGAATTGGGTGCGCCCAAGGGAATACTCGCAGCCCTGACTAAGAGACTGGAAGCATTCGTGGGAAGCCACCAGCAAATGGACGACATCACTTTGATTGCCATCCAGAGGCAGTGATTACGTTCGGGTAAGATCCAATAGTCGATAGTCGTCCCGCCGCCATAGCGCCAGTTACAAGGTACACGCGGAAACCGATGCCGCGCTCATAATCAAAGCAGGCAAAGGGAGTCCACTCGGCACGCCCAGGAATCATTGATAATCAGATGGTAGCCGAACACCTCGATGTCTCTAGATAGACCTACGCCCGTCTCCCTCTTCAACAAGTGCCAGACACTTACTTATTCTCTCAGACACTTACTTATTCTTGCTTACTTATTCTTGAAGCGAAACGATCTTCCGCGTCATCTCGATTGCGGTCTCTACGGGGACGCCGTTTTCCAGGGCCTTGCGAACCGGGGCTGGAATTTGAGAACCATGCACTTCCAGTGCTTTTTTCACTGCCAATTCACGATCGACTGGAGCGAGTCCTGATGACCAGGATTGCAGGCGGTCGAGTTGCTGACTGGCCGGACCATCAATCTGCCCATGCTCTGCCACGACTGTGGCGAGGGTGTCTCTTTCCGCAGGATCATCGGCAGCGAACGCGTAGTCGGCGGCGCGTTCGGGTGCATCTTCCGCCCAGGCTCCGACCACAGCACCCAGGGCGACTGCTCTTCGTTTCGGGTCCTGCTGGCTCTCGGCCCATTCGATGTGCGGCTCCGGCGCGCGCATGTTGAGCACACGTCTTTCGGCATATCCGGCAAATGCATTTTCCCGCACCGTGGCATTCGGCATCGCATCGACCAGTGCTTCGGCGAGCTTGGGATCGTCTTCGGCCAGGCTTCTGGAAAGTTCCAGCAGTGCCGCGCCGCGAGCGACCGGGTTCTGCTGTGCCAGCGCCCATTCGACCGCGGCAGCAGAATCGACCTCCGCCCAGCGCTCGGCAAAGTTCGCCATTGCCCTCACTTTTTCATAGCCGGGAAGGGACTCCAGGAACGCCAATCCGGCAGCCGGATCGGTTCGCGCCAGAATCCCAAGTGCGGTATCGCGCCACGTCCACTCCTCGCGGGCTCCGGTCTTATTCGCTTCCATCCAGGCGATCGCCGCCACGGGATCCTTAGCGACCCACACTTCGATCAAGGCCTCAGCCGCATGCCGGGCAGACTTCGCGCAGTAGTCGGCGGCAGCTTGCGGATCGACAGCTGCTAGCGCCTGCACCACCCGCCACTGAAGCTGGCGCAACTGTGGCCCTTTCAATTTTGATCGCTCCGGAAGCTCAAGCAGCAAATCTGGACGCTGGGCAGCGAGCTGCGCGGCGATAGCACGCAGGGCCTGCTTCATGCGACCGGGCTCGGACAGCCCGCAGACGACACGCACTGCTAACTCTGGATCAACGTCCGCCAGGTGATGAAGTCCAAACTGAAACATGCGATCCCGGAAACTCTGATCGCTCGCGAATCGTGAATTCCGTTCCAGCCACTGCAGGAAACGGTCGGACTCGATCGTGGCCCAGCGCTCGCAGGCGAGCTCCAATACGCGGCGCTCGCCTTCGTCCAGAGGCGGATGGGAATCCAGCGCGCGGATGAAGTCGCGCAGTTCGGCGAGTGTCATCGTCTCGATGCGGCGCCATGCATCAAGTGTCACGGCACCAGTGACGGGATCCATCAATTTTGATATCTCTCCAGCAAGCCCCCGAGCATCAGCTTCGATGCCGGTGTTCTCCGCCATCACAACAGGCACAATTTTGGGTAGAGTATCCGCCAGCCGAACCCGGGGCAGCGGCAGCAGAAACCAGCCAATGACGGCACCGGATGCCAGCCCGATCGACCACGATGTGAGTCGCGCCCATTTACTCATGGCTGCGCCTCCATTGGACCAATCGAAAGCTGCCGGGCGATGGCGGATTTTTGTGTGTCCGTTAGGTTACTGCCTTTAAGGGCGTTCGAGGCTGCCTGTCGATCAGTGTGCCACCAGTCGACCAGCACCGACGCAGCCTGCTCAGCTTGAGCGCCCGGATCACTCAGTTCGACCGCCAAAGCAAATGCCGTTCCCGGAGCATCAGCGACACTCGGGATGAGGCCTTTAAGCGCGCGATCACGAGTCTCCCCTGCCGGCAAACCAACTACCCATTCGGCAGCTCCAAACGGATCAGAGCCGATCCAAACACCGGCAACTCCTGAAATTGCCGCATCGCGCCCGGGCCCTTCAGGCAACCGGGCCACCAAGTCTGCACCCGCTGTGGGATCTGCGGTAGCAAGAATGATTCCAGTAATGGAGAGGGCGCTGCGCGACCGACCGCCAGGTTCAAATGACTTTCCGTCTGCATTTTCGAGCCAGTCCGCGACAATGTCGGCAACACGCTCAGCGCTACTAGTTTGACTAGATTTGATCACAATTTGCGGCATTGCCTCCTCATACACCGACGGATCAAGCGTCTTCACCCAGTCCAGTATTCCATCCTGCGGCGCACCGATCACTCCTTTCACCAACAACCCCTGCCATTCAAGATCCGGCTCGGCTTCCACGTAGGCGCGTGCACTCTGCCAGTCTTCGGCTGCCCATGCCTTCATTGCGGTGAGGGAAAATCTGTTCCGCTGGTCTTCATCAGCGAGACTGTCTACCAGCGCAAAGGCAGCACTTCCCCGCTCCCGAAACAGCGCTGTGGCAATGTCATCCATCTCACTCAACTTTTGAGCGGCCAGGAACTCGGGATGTTCCTCCACATAGCGTGAAATGTCTGCGTGATCAGTTTTCGCCCATTCGCTCACCAGCTCGCGCGGCATCTTGACATTCGCCGCTTCCGGTTGGCTAAGAAACCAATTCGCCGCCTGCACAGGATCGACTGCGATGAGTTCTTCGGCAATCGATTGGATCATTTTAGGAGTGCGATCATCCTCGGGCAAACGGGCCACGATCTCCGCGAGTTCACGCGGATCCTGTCGACGATTCCTACCTAAGATTGACTCCAGAACTGCCTTGCGCTCGTCACCATTCAGTTGCGTTGCCCAGTCGAGCGCGCCCTGCACATCGGTCACCGCCCAGTTCCCGGCTAGACGCCGTAGAAACTCCATTCGCACTGCCGGACTTTGCTCATCAATTCCCTGCCGCACGGACTCGCGCAATGCTGACCCGGGTTCAGGGAATCTCCCTAACACCGCACGATAAAACTCGCTCCACGCGGATTCGTGTTGAGATGTTGGCAGCAGCCCGATTGCAACGCGGGCCTCTCCAATGTGGACTGGAAGCGAGGCCTTCACCAAAGCAGGTTCAATCCATTCGCTCCACCAGGCGCGCTCGCTGTCATTGGCGGCGTGTTTTTCGAGAAACGCCTTTACCGATGCAGCGTCACCGTCCCGGGCACTTGCAAACTGGCAATACCGTCTCAAAAACACAGAACGCTGTTCGGTCAGCAGCCTCTCAAATATCTCGTCAGCGACACCCCGCGCTTCCCTGGCCAAATGGACGACCAGGCTGTCCATGACATCCGCCCGCATCTTCGGCCGCCAGGCGGCAATGCTGTCAATCGCTCCGAGAGGGTCGATCTGCGCCCAGCGCTTGAGCAGCACATTGGAAATATTCCAGTTTCTTTCGATAGCCAGTTTCTGCAGCCACGCATTCAGCTGAGCGCCCGTTGTCTCCCTCACCGCACTCTCAAGTTGGAGCCGCCCGATGACTGAACTATCGGGCCAATTCGATGCCAGCTGCACGAGATCCTCCAGCGATTGCGCAGGCGGCGGCAGCTGGAAGGTTTTCGCATTGGCATTGTTCACAACGCCCTCGTCCAGATCGCGGGTGTCCGTCGGCACAGTGACTAACGATGACGTCCCCGGCGACAGCAGCGCCTGCGGACGTTCACCCAGCCACTTGCCGCCATAGCCGACAGCCGCCCCAAACATCCATGCCACCAGCAAAGAATGGAGCCACTTCCCGCGTAGTGCCAACTTTACTTCGGTCATCGCGTCACTTTCCCACCGTGGCTCCAACATGGCAAGCCTAGCTTCGCCGCAGCTATAGCTAAGAATGCCATTCTGGTCAGCAATAACCTGAGGAACTATAAACGGGTTCCGAATCTGAAGTGTGAGAATTGGGCGGAGTGACTGACGGAATCGCTGAGTATCTGTGTCGAATATTGACAAATAACGTCATGAATGGCATTCTGAAAGAATCAGGACGAACAGCCATGGCAACCAGTATCAACCTTTCGCTTACCGATGAACTTCGAGAATTCGTCAACCGCAACAGTGGGGACGGAAGTGAATACTCGACTCCTAGTGAGTTCCTTCGCGACGTGCTTCGCGAGAAGAAAAGACGGATGGAAGCCGCGGCGCTTCGTGACGGAGTTCTTGAGGGCTACCGGGACTTGAGCGAAGGCCGCTTTGTTGAGTTCACCGGCAACCTTAAAGAGACTATCACTGCGGCGAAGCGGCGAGACAAGGAAGGGTGGAAGTAGCGCGTGGGCTATTTAGTAATCTCCAGACTTGCAGCCTACGACCTTGAAGAGATCGAGAACTACTCAATTGAGCGCTGGGGCGAACAAGTTGCAGCTCGTTACATGGGCTCCATCGAGCTGGCGCTTCGGCGGCTGAGAGACAATCCAAGCTTGCTCAAAGAGAGTGCCCGAATTTCAGATGACCTGAGGTTATACCGCGTGGAAAAGCATTTCCTCGTCTGTGCCTTGGTCGAGGAAAGTGTCTACGTACTGACGGTAAAGCACGGTGCAATGGACCTCCCGGAGCGGATAGGGGAACTAGAGCCTGTGCTTCGGCAAGAAGCGGAGATTCTTCACCAGGCGTTTCTCGATTCGAGGAAATAGCAAAACTACTGAAGTCAGAAGTTTTGAATGTGACGACAGACAAGAGATCTTGCGTTATTCAACCGAGCTTGCGCAGGCTCATCACTGCGCCCAGCGCATCTGAGCATGTCATCGATCGTTTCGTAGAGCGCCCGTTTGTCTAAAAACTCCTTTGGCGCGTCGATCGGAAGAAGTGGTGGACGAAAATCAGGCTGAAAGCTAAACTGTGACATTTGATGCGATTGTTAGTGTGATAACAGCAATATAAACATCAAATTTGGCTATGGAAGTGGATTTTTCACTCCCATAGCTCTCTAAAAATCGCTTCTACCACCTCAATACACTGTGAGATCCCCGCATTGGGACAGGCTCTCGGATTGCTCGGGTTTCCACCATTGATATTCGGGCGAGGTGCGGATGGACTCGAGGCAAAGAAACAAGTGACTGGCACGTGCCAGTCACTTATTCTTCCAACGGTCAAACGTTACTCGGTGGGGACAATTTTTTAGCCCGCAACAGTAGCGACGCTATTCCTCCACCATCGCCGCATCCGCCCGCTTCACCCAGTCGGCGTATGTGGCCGTCTTCCTGAAGACATCGTAGTGCTGCGCCCCTCCGATCGACGCGTCAACGCCCCGGTCGGGAAATTTCTCAGTGTCAAAAGAAGGTGGCTGCAGCTCATCTGCATTGAACGATTCAGCCTGCCGCATCTGTGCCATGCGTTGCATCAGATCGATCTCGGACTCCGCAGAACCGGTTTCTAGACCACCCCAGAATTCTACCCAGCGCGGGAGGGTGTCTAATTCTGGTGTTTCGTTGGCAGTAGCCGAAAACGATAGGAATCCCAGACTGTCGCTGTTGTACAGGTTGTCCCGACCTTCAAAAGTGAGCGCGCCTTCAAGCTCGTCGGGCGTGCGGCCGAGGAGGGCAACAAGGTTTTTGCGCGTTTCAAAAACCGAATTTTCCGCGCGGATCCGCATCGGGCGGAATGGTTCATCCGTGGCTCTCGCATGAATAAAGTATCGCCCGTGGAACGCCGATCGACGCATGACGATCTCGGTTTGCTCGACGACTCCGAGGCTGATACATTTTTCGGCGACGACGAAACAGTTTTCGAACTCCACTTTCACGTTGCCGCTCGAGATACGTACCGCCGAACCGTGGAGGGCGATCATCTCAACATTTGCCAGCATCAGATGACGCGCATTGTCAGCGTGGATGATCGCGGAGACGCCCACCCGGCGCGAAGTGTTGGGAGGCCGAAAGAAATAGCAGTTGGCCAACGCCAATGGTGCCTGCGCGTTAAAGATCGGGCCTGTCTCAGTGACACCCGGGGCGAGTATGAATCGCAAACCTTCCAAGCGCAGCGGCTTGTGGTTGTTGATAAGCGCCATCGAGCCTGACGAGACCATGAACTCTGGGGTGTGGCCGATCCCGGCGCGCAGGACCAGATGTTTGTCCGCCAGGTCGAGCCTGCCGACCGACACGACGCCATCTTTCTTTATCTCGATGATTTCGCCGTCGCGCGCAGAGGCTATAGCCGCTTCGAGAGAAGCGTATCCAGTCTCGCTGTTCAGGTTGGAAAAGCCGGCGAGCTTCCATGCTTCGCTGGGGGTCGCTGAGCGATTTTTCTCGGTAAGAATCAGGGCACCCAATCCTAACAGTAGAACCAAAGCGGCGATGATTATCCGTGCATGGCCTGTCCCGGCCGCTCTCTCGGAGGCAACCAGCCCCAGCGACTTCGCTACCTGAACCGCATCGCACGGGCGCTGTCCGGGATCTTTCTGCAACAGACTCTCCACCACCTCAGCGAGCCAAGCGGGCACGTCAGGATTCGCTGTTCTGACCGCGATCGGATCGCTATCCACCACGGCACGCACAATGGCCAACCCGTTTTCTCCAGAAAATGCCTGCTTGCCGGTCGCCATCTGGTAGAGCACGCCCCCCAGACTGAAAAGATCCGAGCGCTCGTCGATGTCCCTGCCCTCAACCTGCTCCGGGGCCATGAACTGCGGGGTGCCACTCATCTCGCCCTCTCGGGTCAACATGTCGTCATCCGCCGCACACGCCAGCCCGAAATCTGCGACCCAAATTTTTCCGTCGCCGCGCATCAGAATATTTGCGGGCTTGATATCGCGGTGGAGTATCCCTCTAGCATGCGCAGCAGCGAGCGCCTCCGCTACCTGCGCCCCGATCGCTACCACCTCGTCAGGCGACAGCGCATCGCCTACGCTGTCGAGACGGTCCTGGAGCGATCCGCCACGGACGAATGGCATCACGATGAACGGCATGCCATTTTTCTCCAACGTCTCCGCCGCGTAGATGGGCACCACCGATTCGTGCACGATGCCAGCCGCCGCCCTCGCCTCGCGCAGCATCCGATCGCGCACCTCCTGCTTAGCGCCGCTGGCGGGCTTGATCAGTTTGATCGCCACCTCGCGCTCGAGCTCCGGGTCCCACGCCTCTAACACAACACCCATCCCACCTTCTTCGACAATCCTGCGCACCTGGTAGCCCTGCAAAGTACCGAGTAGTTCCGGATCATCGATTGGCTCCAGCCAGTCTGCCAGATCGATCTTAGCGGCCGAGAGCGGCTGTGACTTCAGTGAGATCATCGCCCGCTCCAGTGCATCTGACTGCTCGACATCCGCAGCAGGGTCTAACTCAATGAAATCTGCTCCCGACATCGCTTCCAAACGCTTGCGGCAGCTTTCGCAGAGCGCGAGGTGATCCACCAGACGTTCGTCCTCTTCACCAGCAATAGCAGCGCGCAGCTCCCCTTCCGCAAGGCATGCGTCAGCTTCTAGTCCGTCTATCGGAGATCCGGCCATTCGCCCGCTACAGATTCGATGGTTTCTTTCAGTTTTGACGTCACGCGCGACTTCGCCACGTAAACCGAACCTACCTTGAGACCCAAATCGCTAGCCACTTTCGCAGCGTCCTCCCGCCCGACAGCGACACGCTCGAAAGCCTCCCAAGTCTTCGGTTGGAACTCGTCACGGATTTTCTCGCAGGCCCACGCGACCATCCTCTTGCGGTGTTCCAGTTCCCACATGGCGTCGGGGTCTTGTCTCTCATCGATGGTCTGCTCCACTAACCTTAATACCGTGGTGCGACCGGAACCTTGCTTGTGCTTGGCGTTTTTTTTGAAGAAAGTGTTCAGCTTGTTGCGAGCGATCGTGTAGAGCCAGCTGCGAAACGTGCCCTTATCCGGGTCGTAGTCGAAGCGGGCGATTGCGCCGGCGACCGAGCGCATCACCTCCTGCCCGAGGTCTGCCGCATCCGCTTCCTGCAAGCCGCGGGCACGGAAATAATTGTAGAGCAATGGTGTGTAAATTTCGACAAACTCTCGCCACGAGCGCCGGTCACCGGAGTCGCGAATTTTCCACAGTAGGGTCTGTCGGGTGCGGGCGTCATCCACGCGTCAATGGTGGTGGAGGGGCGACGAGATTCAAGCTCGATTTTGAACTAGCCCTCCCGGCAAAAGACAATGGCGAGCGATAAAAGGCTCATCCGCCGAGTAAGAAATCGTGTCCGCGCGGGTATCCATTAGTATTATGACCTGTAAATAGCCTATCCTCCTTTTCCTCTTCCTGATCGGGACGAGGCTAGCTTGCGCGCAATCTGCTCCTCATCCGCAGATCACACTCACCGACTCAGATGATGTGATCATCTCCTGGTTGCGGCTGCCCGACCGCTCTTTCACACTACAGAAATCCAGAGATCTGCGACTCTGGCGCGACGAGGGCAGCTTGCCCGAAGTGGCACGAGGTGGATTGACACTCAGCCACACCCTGCGCGGCGCAGCCTCCGGGCAAGGATTTTTCCGGCTTCGCGAGCGCACGGCAGATACATCCGAGATCTCTGAGACCCCGTCCCCGAATGGCGCGCCACAGGTGATCACCACCATCGATGGTGGCCAGTCGCGCCGCTACCTATTGTATCTACCGCCGGGATACAGCCCGCCAGCTCCAGCCTCACGGCGCTGCGACAATGGATTCCCACTCGCCATCATTTGCCATGGTTCAGGACAAACGGCGTCGGAGTTCGCGATGCTCCACCCGGCGCTGATCACCAAGTGCGGTGTCGAAAACGTGATCCTCGTGCTGCCGCAGGGAACCTGGAACACGGAATCGATGAAGTATTCGTTCAACTCGCTCGATACGCCACAACGGGGCGATGATGTGGCCATGGTGGTGCGGATCGCGGACCAATTGCAGAGGTCGCTATGGGTCGACCGGGACCGGATCTACATCGGGGGCTTCTCCAACGGTGGCAATTTCACCCAACGCGCCGTCGCACGTTCTCCAGGAACGTTTGCCGCCTTCACCGCCATCGGTTCTAGCCTCGGTGGGCAAGGCGGCTCTGGCAATCCGAACGCATCCATCATTCGCGTGCCGGTGCCGATCGATCTGAGTTCAGCGCCGGCGCTGATAGTCAGTGGTCGAAAAGACGACGCGCGCCCATTCGAAGGCGGGCCGAGCGACGGGGCGGGCGGACCGCTGCAGACACCGGCGATCGAGATGCCGCTGTTCTGGCACTCCGTGCTACGCTGTGCGGAGGCGTTCCCGACCACCACCACGACGATCTTCGAGGGTGCCACCCCGATCGGGCAAATCGAGAGCGCCTGCACCGGCACGCAGCAGGAGGTGACCTTCGTCGATCTCAAAAAAATGGATCACATCTGGCCCGACGCGATCGACAACGTTGGTTGGGATGCGAACGCAGAGGTGATCGACTTCTTTCTCTCGCACGAGCGCGGTTCCGTAGAGGATCTGGCCACGCCTGACCCGATTACCGCTCCAGCGATTTGGACGCGCACGATTTTCCAAGGGCGGGACGCGATCTATCACATTCCGACAGTGCCCGCTGCGATGATCTTCGTAGCGCACGATTCCGGTGGTGACGCGGGTTTCGTCGAGCAGATCGAGATGGTGGAAATCTTAGAGGACTTGGCCGCAGAGGGGATTGGATTCTTCGCCGTCTCAAGCGACGCAGCCGCCTGGGATACCTCTGACACTAACGTTACAACAAATCCGGACCTGGTGCGTGTTTCGCAGTTGCATGCCGAGCTGGTCGCCACCACTGATATCACCACGGAGACACACATCGTCACGCTCGGCTACGGATTCGGCGGGCACTTCGCGCTCCTCGCTGGAGAACATCTCGACGGACCAACGCTGACGGTTGGTGGGATCGCGCTGCTGGCAACGCCACTCCAGCAACCGCTGCCCCCGGCAGTTGAGGATGTTCTCGCCAGCACAAGCCAGCAGATCTACTTCGCGAACGGCGAAAACGATTCTGTCGCCCCGCCACTGCCTGCGTGGGAACACTACCGGCGGATTACCGTCTACCCTCCACCGGAGCTGCAACAGCAGCGCGATAACAGCGATTTCTGTCCCGGAAAACGCAAGCGGATCGCCGCGGCGCGCGCCACCCGCGTCCCGGGTATCACCGCCGCGACCGCAGCAGACGTCATCGACGAACTGGTCAACGCCAACATCATCGATATCGACGGGCACCCGCTCGTATGCCCGGACGAGATCGATTGCGCGAACCTCCCGCTGCCAGCCGGCCTGACTGCCGTGCAAGCAGTCCAGTTGCGTCGACAACTGTGCGCGGCGCTCGCCGGACACGCGGTCGATTCGGCCTGCTCGCCAAGCTTGCGGCTGTTTGCGATAGGCGCCCGCAACTTCCAACAGGTCGTGCAAGTTCAGCCCCCGACCTCCGCGCCAGCAGATCCGACGCCGATCGCCACAATCCCGAAAGTTATGTGGACGAGGAGGTTGCCCCTCGGAGACATCCAGGTGCGCGCCTACATTCCGCCAGCGCCCGACGCGCTGGTGTTCTTTTTCCACGGCACGCGCGGCGGAATCGGCTTCTACGACAACCTGGCACCGGAGGAGATGATCCACGCGCTTTACGCGGCGAACATCGGCGTGCTCTGCTCCGAATCGGTCGATCGCGATAACTTAAAGAGTCCCGGATCCCGCTGGAACGGCCGTTCTTTGCACCCGGAGACCGACGCGGTGTTTTTCGAGAACCCGGACTGGGTGCGGCTGATGGCGCTGCGCGACGAGATGATCGCCACCACCGGCGTCACCGTTATCACGCCGGTGTTCTCGATGGGGTTCTCCAACGGTGGCGGCTTTGCCCTAACATTCGCACATCTCGCGCAGCAGGCTGGACTCGATTTCCGCGGTGCGGCAGTGCACGCCCAACCCGCCTTCAGCGAGGGGCACTTCCGCGCCAGCCGTAGGATCGCGCCCGGGACGCCCTTCTTCCTCAGCGCCCTAGTAAATGACGGCACCGCCGGAAAGATGCCGATTCTGGGGGAAATGCTCACGGGTCTCGGCCAGGACGTCACGATGATGTTCGGGGAGGAAGTCCGATTGAAACGCGACCGCTTCCAGCGCATTCGAGACGTCAGTGCTAGCCAGTCCGAGGATTTTTTCCGACGCTTGGTCGCCGACGGAATCATCGATTCAGACGGCCTGCGCCTCGTCGACGTCGATACCAATGTGAACACACCGAGCAACGAGCATGAACGGCAGCTGAAGGCCACGATTTACGCCAGCCACGTCTTCTCCACGCGGTTCGTGGTGGAAGAAGTGCAATGGTTTGTTGACCAGCTACCGTAGCGGATTGCCCCTTCCTCCTCCGGCCCCTCCAACCCGTCCGTTTGGGCGGCGACCCGGCGCTTCACGTCTTCACTGTAACCCGACATCCGCGCCTACGAGTCCGGCAACGTCGCAGGATACGCCGGCTGGGCGGCCGAGATGATCCCCGCAGGGCTCGACGCCTCTTTCGCCGGCGACGCCGAGGACGACGACTCGTCCAACGGCAGCGAATACGCGCTCGGCACTGGCGTGCTGATTTCGGATCCGGACTCCCCGAACAACCCGGCGATGGTGGCCAACGGCTCCGGCGGGATCGAGATCACCTTCGGCCTCAACCTCGATGCGGCATTGGATACCAAGTGGATCATCAAACGCTCGACCGACCTGGTAAATTTCACCGAGATCTACAACTAAGATGGCCCGATGGCGAGTAGCAACCCGGTCGCAGGTGTCAGCGCGGTGGTCGGCGCAGGCAACATCACGGTGACAGACGAGAGCCCGCCAGTGCCACGCGCGTTTTACAAGTTCGAGGCGGAGAAGTATGGGTATTCGAATGGGCCTGTCGGATCGCCTGGCCGCTAGCTTAGCCCACACTTCAGCCGTACCTTGAGGAAACTTTAGGGAGGAAACTTTAGGGACGTGGCATTATTTGAGGACAACATTATTCGTGGACACCAGTTCGAACTCTCTGGTCACACTGGTCACCGGATTTCAAATCTCAGGAATGGCAGCAGTCCGCCCATTCATCAGAATCCACTGATTCCTGGCAGCCCAAGGAAATCCCACTCGACGCCGACACCATCCTCGTTCTTGACGTGGAAGATCCAGTTCAAGACGAATTCCCGGAATTCTTCTAGGTTAATAGGATGACAAACTCCTGGCTTTTAATTTGGGTTCTTCCGGCCCTTATGGCAGGCGGTACCAAGTAGACCGTCCACCGCCATGCCGGACGAGTAGGCCTTTCTCCACCAAAGATCGGAATATCGCTTTAAGTGTGTTGGGACTTGCTCCGGCTTCCCGCACCATGTCGCGGGTTGTGACGCGTCCCTGATCCCGGACATAGTCCAGGATTTTGATTGCCAGTTCAGACAAGTCGGCAATGACCTTTCTTTCGCGTTCGACCTTCACCGACAGACGGCGCTTCTGTTGCTGCAAAGCTCGCATGAAAAACATCAGCCAGGGTTGCCAGTCCGGGGTTTCGCTGCGGATGGTGCCTTGGGTCTGGCGCAAAGCCAGGTAGTAGTTTTCCTTACTGTTTTCGATCACGCTTTCAAGCGAGGAATAAGGCACATAGGCGTAGCCCGCCTGCAACAGGAGAAGAGTGGTCAGAACCCGGCTGAGGCGACCGTTGCCGTCCTGAAAAGGATGGATTTCAAGGAATACGACGGTAAAAATAGCAACGACAAGCAATGGGTGCAGACGCTTCAACTCACGAGCTTCATTCAGCCAGGACACAAGCTCGGACATCCGGCGCGGTGTATCGAACGGGGTGGCTGTTGCAAAAACGATCCCAACCATTTTTCCGTCTGCGTTAAAGGCCCCCACATCGTTTCGCACGGCTTTGTATTCACCACGGTGCCGTTCGTCCTTGTCACTGTAACGCAACAAGTCGCGGTGCAATTGTTTCAGGTGGTTTTCGGTGATTGGGATATCCTGCCATGCCTGAAACATGGCCTCCATGACCCCGGCATATCCCGCCACTTCCTGTTCGTCGCGGGTGTCGAATCTGTGGATTTCCAATTTGCCAAGGAGCTGCTCGACCTCCCGGTCGCCCAGCTTGCTGCCTTCGATGCGGGTCGAAGACCCGATGCTCTCGATGGTTGCCACGCGGCGCAGAGCGAAAAGCCGGTCGGGGGCCAGCGTGCCAAGAGCACGCCAAGCTCCTTTGAACTCGTCGATTTCAGACAGCAACGCCAGCAATTCAGGCGTAATCTCGATGGTGTCCGTTTCTACCATACCCGATTCTATGCCGGATTACACCGGAATGTCCACCTGGTTAATCCCATTGGTTGATGTCGAAAGGCGTCAGCTTAGGGCGAAACAAGGGGCTTGGTCTAGAGAGTTGCAGGGTTCCCCATACTTGATCCACGACCTCGCCCTCCTTGCAACCTTGCAACTGTCGCCAATAAAATAAGTGCCAATAAAATAAGTGCCTGTTAAAATAAGAAAATAAGTGCCTGGCACTTTACAAGAAGAGAAATCTATGCTAGAGTGCGATCATGAGAATGCGCGCCCTCGGAGACTCGCCTGTATCGAGCTTTTACCACGTGATTTCGCGGGTGGTGGATCGTCGTTTTGTGCTGGGCGACGAGGAGCGGGAGGTTTTTCGTCAGTTGTTGTTCAAGCAGGCGAAGTTCGCAGGCGTGCAGGTGGTGGCCTGGTGCTTTATGAGCAATCACTTCCATCTATTGATTGAGATTCCGGAGAAGGAGAAAGCATTGGAAGGATGGAGCGAGGAAGACTTTTTTGTGCGGCTGGAACTGTTGAACTCTGAGAAATACACGGGTCAGGTGTTGGGGCAGGTGCGGATGTGGCAGAAGAATAGCAACAAGAAGGCGGTGACGACCGCCGCGTTGGCGGTGCGGGATCGGTTGTTCGATCTGTCGGCATTCGTGAAGGAGTTGAAGTTCAAGTTCTCGGTGTGGTTCAACAAACGCCACGACCGCAGGGGGACGTTGTGGGAGGAGCGGTTCAAGAGTGTGCTGCTGGAGGATGGCGAAGCGGTGCGGTTCTGTGCGGCTTACATCGATCTGAATCCAGTGCGAGCGGGATTGTGTGCAAATCCTGAGGATTACCGATGGTGCAGCTATGCCGCAGCGGTCGCTGGCTGTCCTGTTTCG